>NZ_JABXJH010000069.1:0-16387 GCF_013373675.1 Bacteroides sp. L10-4 | reverse complement strand
CAAGGCATAGACTGAATATCAAAACGGAGAGCCGGATACGCTGGAAGGTGTACGTCCGGTTCGGAGGCGAGTATTTGGAAACCGGTCATGATTATATGACACGGCGCCGGGTGCTTAGCCTACATTACAAGTTTCCCGACCTTTCAGAAATTGCTTACAATCACCTGCTTACACATTTGTGCGGCTACAAGGTAAAGCCTAAGTTTTACGTTATCAACTTTGACGACCCCCGCAAGAGCCACCGATGCAATCCGATAAACGCCAGCTTTATGTCGGACATTGCGGATGCCTATGAAGCGAGCTACACGATTATGCTTAACCTTAATCGAAGCTGGATAAGCAAGCAGGGCGACTTCTTCGTGGAAAGCCCGATTATTCTTTTGGCAGCTATAATTTGGTATCTCCGTATCTATCAGGGTGGTAAATATTGCACATTCCCGCACGCCATTGAACTGTTGAACAAGAAATACGCCGATGTGTTCACCATTTTGCGCAGTTATCCCGAACTGGAAAATTATCTTTCCCCGTTCGTAGATGCTTGGGAATCAGATGCCCAAGAGCAGTTGCAGGGGCAGATTGCCAGTGCGAAAATTCCGCTTTCAAGGATGATTTCACCCGCCCTTTACTGGGTAATGACGGGCGATGATTTTTCACTCGACATCAACAACCCGAAAGAGCCTAAAATCTTGGTTGTCGGCAATAACCCTGACCGTCAGAATATCTATTCGGCGGCATTGGGACTGTATAATTCCCGTATCGTGAAGCTGATAAACAAGAAAGGTCAGCTTAAAAGTTCGGTGATAATAGACGAGTTGCCAACGATTTATTTTCGTGGTCTTGACAATCTTATTGCAACCGCCCGAAGCAACAAGGTTGCGGTTCTGCTGGGCTTTCAGGATTACAGCCAGCTTACCCGTGATTACGGGGACAAGGAAAGCCGGGTGATACAAAATACTGTGGGTAACGTGTTCAGCGGTCAAGTGGTCGGTGAGACGGCGAAAATCCTGTCCGAGCGTTTCGGAAAGGTGTTGCAGAAACGGCAGAGCATGACAATCAACCAGCGGGAAAAATCCATCTCGATAAGCACCCAAATGGACAGCCTGATACCCGCCAGCAAAATATCCAACCTCACGCAAGGTATGTTCGTGGGTGCTGTGGCAGACAACTTCGATGAACGGATAGAACAGAAGATTTTCCACTGTGAAATCGTGGTGGACAATGAAAAGGTGAAGCGGGAAACCGCCCGTTACGTGAAGCTGCCGCAGATAATAGACTTCACCGACAAGGACGGCAACGACCGGATGCAGGAGGAGATACAAGCCAACTATGACCGCATCCGTCAGGAAGTCCGACAGATTGTCGAGGACGAGATAACCCGGATTAAGAATGACCCGGAGCTATGCCACTTGATTAAGGAGGAAGAATAGCTGTATATAATAATGTATGGAGTGAAGAACAGCCGATGTAGCTTTACGGTTGTTCTTCATTTTGCTTTTTGGTGCGGTAGGCTTCAAAACGCACTAATATTTCGTGCAGGTTCTTCAATGCTTCCACAGCCTTGCCTATCGGCGGCATCTTGCTTTTGTCGAAAGTCAGTTTCTTCAAATCGGTAGTGTATGCCGTAGCCACTTCGGGCAACGCCATGACCGCTTCGGCATCCTTGAATATCGGTGCATCAGCCAGCGACAAGTGCGAACGGGAGTTTTTATTTAGTCCGTCCTCTATCGTCACCCGGTACATGGCATCCAAGAAATCTTCCGAATGTAGGTAATCGTTATATTCCTGATTGTGGTAGAGTGCCGACAAGTCGTAAACGTCACGGATATGCTTTGCCAACAGTGCGGCTGCATCCTCATTGTAAGACAGCTTTACCAGCCTTGAAACCTTGTCGCAGATAGTCTTTCGGGGGTTGATACACTGCGTTTCAAAACTTTCCAGCCCGTAGGTGCTTATCAGTTCCTCTTGCCCGATGCTTTCAAGAAAGGCGGTTACAATCGGTTTGATAACCCGCTTGTCCGCCGGGTAGAACATCAGTTTTTTGTCCGGCAGGTCACAGGATTTTATCTCTACTTCCAAATGTTCTTTCAGTCCCACGCCTTGAAATACATTGTCATACGAGAAATACAGTTTACGGTAATTACCGCCCGTTTCCGACAAATCTTCCTTGTATATGTCACTATTGAGTTCGGCTATGTATTTGGAAAGTTTCTTGTTCAATGTCTTTTCTGCCTGCTTGGACGCACCTTTATCACCCGTGAACACGAACAAGTCCAAATCTTCCGAGAAACGTTCTATCAGCCCGTAGGCTTTGGAAAGTGAAGTTCCGCCTTTGAAGTAGGTCTTATCCGCATATTCGGACATGGAAATATCCCGCAGTATCTTCGATACCCAGTAATCCTTTTCCACGTGCGACTGCTCGTAGCCGAAATGTTCAGCCGCCAGTGCGATGATTTCCTTGAACGCTTCCTTGTCCGAATGTAAATTCATATTTCTGTCCTATGCCGTTTTATAATCCAAGTTGAACCGTGTCGTGGGAAGAATGGTCTTTGCCATTTCTGTTTGCAACACGGTTTGTCTGATGTCGCCCAGTATATCCGCCACCACCTTTCTGACACGTGGCGGGTAACTTTTCGCCAAAGATACGATTTTTTCCAGTTCCGGCAGGCTGTACCCGTTGAAATATTGGCTTTTGACCCGGTTGTAGATGTCCTGCCCGGTTGTTCCGGGTATGCGCTTCATGTCCTTTATCGCATCGAGCAGCCGCAAGTACGGGACAAGGCTTTCATCCGGGTAGTCCATGCAGTAGGCTTTCACGCACTCTATATCCAAGTTCTTGAAACGGAAACGGCGAACCGGGTTAGGAGTGGCTATCGTTATGGTTGTGGCAACCTGTTCGGTCAGTCCCATTTTGTTATAGATGTAAGCCCCCGTGATATAGCCGTTCAGTTTTTCAGTCAGGTAGCGGAACTGTTCATCCTGATAGACAGGCAACTTTCCCAGCCCCAGCACTGATTTCTTGGGACGGTAGTACGCCCCCTTTTCAACCCGTACCAGTACCCCTTTGCGGCTCTGTTCGGAGAGCAGCACCGCAACATTGGCGGTCTTTTCCGTTTCAAACGATAAATCCCGGAACGTGAATATACGCCCGGTATCTATCCGTTCAATCTGCCCAAGTATCTCTTTCCTGAATGAAGCCATATTTATGTCCTTTGTTTCTATATGCAAAGATAGTATATTATGTAATCACCTGCAAAAACATAACAAAGATTTTGCCGAAGATGTTTTCTTTTTGTCGTGTCACCTGATAATAGAAGAATAACGGAAACTCAATCAAAGGCTTGCCAAACGCTTCACAAATGGCTCACAAGTATAATGCGATTTTTGTAAAATGCTGATTATAAGCCGAAAACAATATATACAAATGGCTCACAAATGGCTCGTTTAAAGCAAGCGATTAACTTCGGTCTGTACCCGTTTTAAATCTCCAACCAACAGTTGGAGATTTACCGCACCCGGATAATTTCAAGCTCCGCAGGACAAATTCGGGCATCCCTTGCCCCCGTTTTTAGTCGCTATCTGTAGACTGGACTATTATTATACCATTCAATAATCAAATCATTATCGTTATTATGGACATTTAAAGTGAAAAAGATATTCCTATAATGATTAAAGCAATAGATGCAAATATGTATCTATATCTTTTTGTAGAAAACATTGCTCCTATACAAGAGATAGATACAGCAAATTGCATACATTTTAAACTTAACTCTGTAGTCTTAAATATACACATAGACAAAAAAGATAATGCCAAAACAAATAGTATAACATTCAATATATATTTCAGTTTCATATTACTTTTAATGTTCCCATGGTTCAGTTTAATCTATTTTCTCTAATTCAATTGTAGCTACTTTCTCTTTATCCGGACTAATTTCATTCTGTATAATGGTTATATGTTTTTGGGTATAGCTTTTGATAATCCAAGGGGCTCCACCCAAATATAAAGCATTGCTATTAAAGGTGATATATTTCCCTTCTATTGTATAAGTAATATCAATTTCATCGTAACCTTCCCAATTTACTTTTCCTTTCCGAGTATCTATAAATTGCATACCGACCCCCATATTTTGTACTGTCCACGCCTCACAATGCCCTGTTCCACGCCATGAAGTCTGATAAAGTGCTTCGGGGGTTAATTCATTTGTCTGTTCATTATCATCATCGCAGCTTATAAAACTGAATGTACATAGGAATAGCATAAATATTCCAAGAATTTCTTTTGTTTTCATATTCTCTTTTTTATCTCTTGTTTAACTCATTCAATCTTTATTTTGTTTCTTCGTTGAACCAACCAAAGATAAGACAAAGATAAAAAGAAGAATCCTTTGGCAAATTAAGACGCTCTTGGAATATTGTTATGAATGCAAATTTCTAAACCTATGTTTATTTTTTGTTGTCAAAACTTTGCTTGCGTCTTATTCGGCTCATGTGTACGGGTGTAATTTTGAGGTAGGATGCTATTTCTTTTAGTGATACCATTTGGAGGATTGCAGGGCATTTTTTTAAAAGTTGGAGGTAACGCTCTTCCGGTGTGAATCTGAATAAATCCAAATAACGTGAATATGATTGGAAATACATCTGTTCGGCTGCGATACGGGCTATCTGTTGGCTTTCTTTGTTCTCCTCGAATTTTTGCTGTAAGAATGCAGAAGAACAGATGTAAATCTCGCACGGGATTATCGCCTGTATATTCAATTCTGATTTCATGCCATATAAGCAAGTGGGATAATCGGCTATAAATTCATTTGAAAAGGAAAAACCGACATTATACGGCTTGTTTTCTGTCCGGTTGGTGCAACTGTATTTGACTACACCTGACAAGATAAACCCGAAGAAAGAACAGGCATCACCTTCATGGAGAATAAACTCATTCTTTTTATAATGTCGTAACTCTCCATGTTTCAGACACAACTCCTTGAAGAAATCTATGTCTATGTTACTCATATATGAGTTGAATTCGGCTATCATTTGTATATAAGAGAAATGTTTAGAGGTTTTATCCCGATTTAGTTACCGCAACCGGGTAATTACACTAAATAGTTGATTTTCTTTTGTTTTCTGCGGATGCAAAGGTACAAAAGAAAATGATATTTCAGACAGTCTTTTCCGTTTCAAACGACAAATCCCGGAACCTGAATATACGCCCAGTATCTATCCGTTCAATCTGCCCAAGTATCTCTTTTCTGAATGAAGCCATATTTATGTTCCTTGATTTTATTTACAAAGATAGTGTGATATAATTACCATGTAAAAACATAATGAATATTTTGCTGGTGATATTCTAAATTCTGCGAATAATGTTCGCAGTAATTACCGTACCCGGACAATTTCAGACACCGCAGGACAAATTCGGACAGCCCTTGCCGCCCGTCCAAATATAGCATATTTAGTCGCTACCTTTGGGCGGGACTATTCCCGTAACCGCTAAAATTTCAATTATTTATGACAAACAGAATGACCCCGCCCGCAGAGGGGCAGGAAAAAGACGTGCTGCTGGTCTTGGATAAACAGCAGGGCAAGGTGAGTGCCGTTAAGGGTATCGACAAGGAGGGTAATTTGCAGACCGTGCCGCCGACACACGGCGGCGAGTTCATGCAGGTGGACAAGAACAGCGATGTGTTCAGCAATTTCATTTCCAATTTCTTCCGCAAGTTCCAGGACACTTCCGGGCTGGAACTGTTCAGTGTCAAGGCTTCCGAAGCGGAGCAGAACGCAAAGGCAATCGAGGACAACCACCGCAACCCGACACCGGAGGGTGACAAGCGGGCTGAAATGCTTCGAGTTCCGAAGCCCGACTTCCACGAGTTCAAGCAGGGCTACCGCTTCGACCCGGCAAAAATCGACTGGGAGAACCTGAAAAAAGTCGGCATCACCGCCGACACCCTGAAAAACACGAGGGACTTCGACCGGGTGATGCGTGGCTACAAGTCCCGCAACACCTACACCGTTTCGGGAACGGTGGGCGGCTTCTACCTCAAACCTACCGATGTCAAGCTGTCTTTCTATCAGGCTAAGGACGGCACGGTAGTACCCAAGCTGCACGGCGTGCAGCAGGACGAGAAACTGTTGCAACGCCCGTTCCATGAACACGGGTTCACCAAGCAGGAACAGGGCAACTTGCAAGGCACTGGCAACTTGGGCGGCATCGCTGAAATCAAAGACCCGAAAAGCGGCGAGCAAATCCCCGTGTTCGTCAGCCGGGACAGGTACACGCACGAACTGGAGTATATGCGGGCTGACAAGTGGAAATGCCCCGACACCATTTGCGGCGTGAAAGTCAGCCCGGAGCAGAAAGCCGCCTTTGAAGCCGGGCAAGCGGTGAAAATGGAAAACCTGCAATTCAGGGACGGCACGAAGCGCAGTGCCTATTTGCAGGTCAGCGCGGTGGAGCGTGGCTTGGAGTTCCTGCCGAGGTCTGCCGTCCAGTTCTTGCAGCAGGGACAGCAGCCCGCAGAGCAGCAGGTAGCCGGGTTAAAGGACGGCAAGGGCGTTGAGTTCAACGGTCATGTGCAGCCCGGCGCACAGGGCAAATCTCCCGACAAGGTGCAGCCGAAAGACGTTACCCCCGCCACCGAGAGCCGGACGCAGGTAGCGGTCAATTCGGAGGGCAAGACCAACGAAGCCACCAAACAGGGCAAAGAGCCGCTGAAACAGGGTCAGGACAAACCCACCGCCAAGCAGAAAGAGAAGCAGGACAAGAGCCTGAAAGCGGACAAAACCAAGAAGTCCAGAGGAATGAAAATGTAGTACCCACCTTAAAAAGTAAAGAATTATGATTGCATTGATAGCAGAGAAGCCCAGCATGGCAAAGGATATCGCCCGCATCGTCGGTGCGACCCAGCGTAATGACGGTTATCTTTCCGGCAACGGGTATATGGTGACATGGGCGTTCGGCCACTTAATCCAGCTTGCCATGCCGGAAGCCTACGGCGTGGCGAACTTCCGCCGGGAGAGCCTGCCCATACTGCCGCCCGATTTCCAGCTAATCCCCCGTCAGGTGAAAGCGGAGAAAGGCTACAAGGCAGACCCCGGCGTTCTGAAACAGTTGAAAGTGATAAAGGAAGTGTTCGACCAGTGCGACAAGATTATTGTCGCCACCGATGCCGGGCGTGAGGGCGAATTGATACACCGTTACATCTATAACTATTTGGGCTGTACCAAGCCCTTTGTGCGCCTGTGGATAAGCAGCCTTACCGACAAGGCAATCCGTGAGGGGCTGGAAAACCTGCAACCGGGAGAGCGTTACGATAACCTCTACCTCTCTGCCAAGTCCCGCAGCGAAGCGGACTGGCTGATAGGAATAAACGCCACCCAAGCGTTGAGCGTAGCCGCCGGGCAGGGGGTGTTCTCGCTGGGCAGGGTGCAGACACCCACGCTCGTGATGATATGCAGCCGCTATTTGGAGAACAAGAATTTCGTACCCGCCAAGTTTTGGCAACTCAAAGCGGCGACCGCCAGCGGGGGAATAAGTTTCACCGCCCAATCGACCGCCAAGTGGGAACAGCAGCCCGAAGCCATAGCCGCCCTGCAACGGGTTAAGGATGCCGGACAACTTGCCGTGAAATCCGTTGAGAGGAAAGAAGCCAACCAAGAACCGCCCCTTTTGTACGACCTTACCACGCTGCAAAAGGAAGCGAACACGAAGCTGAACTTTTCGGCTGACAAGACGCTTTCCGTAGCGCAAAGCCTGTATGAAAAGAAAGTGATGTCCTACCCGAGAACCGGAAGCCGCTATATATCGGAGGACGTTTTCGATGAAATGCCGGAGCGTGTCGCCCTGTTAGGGCAATACCCCCGCTTTGCCGGGTATGCCGCCGGGCTGGACGGCACACCCCTGAACCGCCGCAGCGTGAATGACGGCAAAGTGACCGACCACCACGCCTTAATCATTACTGAGAACCTGCCCGGCGAACTCTCCAAAGACGAGCGGGCGGTTTACGAGCTGGTAGCCGGGCGTATGCTGGAAGCCTTTTCGGGCAAGTGCGTGAAAGACGTTACCACCGCCATATTGTCGGCTGGAGATACTGACTTCACGGTAAAAGGGTCTGTGATGAAAGTAACTGGGTGGCGTGCCGTGTTCGGCGAACAGGAAACGGGCGGGGATGAAGAAGCCGCCAGCCTGCCGCCGCTCCAAGAGGGCGAAAGCCTGCCGATTTCCAACGTGGAACTGTTGGAGAAGCAGACCAAGCCGAAACCGCTGCACACGGAAAGCAGCCTGCTTGCCACAATGGAGAACGCCGGAAAGGAACTGGAAGATGCCGAGCTGAAAGCCAGCCTGAAAGATGCCGGGATAGGCACGCCCGCCACCCGTGCGGCGATTATCGAAACGCTGTTCACCCGCCAGTACATCGTGCGTGAGAAGAAGAACCTTGTGCCTACCGACAAGGGGCTTGCCGTTTACAAGATAGTCAAGGACAAGAAGATTGCCGATGTCGAAATGACGGGTATGTGGGAAACCGCCCTTGCCAAGATAGAAGCGGGCAGTATGGATGCTGACACGTTCCGAAAGGGTATCGAGGTGTACGCAACGCAAATCACGGCGGAACTGCTATCGGTGCAGTTGTCTGTCGCCAATGGCGAAACTTGTTCCTGTCCCAAATGCAATAACGGGCGCATCCTGTTCTACCCGAAAGTGGCGAAGTGTTCCAACGTGGACTGCACGCTTACCATATTCCGCAACAAGTGCGACAAGCAGCTTTCCGACAAGCAGATTATCGAGCTGGTGACGAAACGCAAGACCGGGCTAATCAAGGGCTTCAAGGGCAAGAACGGCAAGGCTTTCGATGCTTCGCTGGTGCTGGACGAGCAATTCAATATCGGTTTTTCATTCCCCGAAAAGAAAGCGAAACCGAAGAAATAGCCTATCTTTGCCGCTGAAATTTCATTGTGATAGGTTTTACAACTTATAATAATTGAAATTTTAGTGGTTGCGCCCGGCGGGAACCGGGCGCATTTTTTATACGCTCCCGCCAAACAGGTAGGTCGAACAGACCACCCCGTTATCCAGCACCCTGCTTTCCGAGAGTTTCCAATGTGAGCCGAATGTTTCCCCGATAAAGCCGATGCCTTTGCCCGCCATGACTGGGACGGTGTATATTGTCAGGATGTCCAACAACCCGGCTTTAATCAATGAAGTAAGCAGCTTGCCGCCGCCCACCACCAGCATGGCGGTTTCCTGTTTCAATTCATAAATTCTTTGCAGCGGTTCTTCGGTCAGGAACTCCACGCCGCAGTCCGGCGTCACGTTGGTGTCGTAGTGTGACACCACAAAAGACCGTTTGCTTTTGTGCGGCCACCCGCCCCAGTGTTCAAAGATGTAGTTGTAGGTGTTCGCCCCCATAAGCAGGCAGCTTGCGGCGGCGTGTTCCCTTGCCGCCAGTTCCTTGACCTCACGGGGCATCCAGTCCAGTTCATAGTCCGGCGTGGCGGTATGCCCGTCCAGCGATACGGCGATGTGCGCTTTGATTTGTTCCATATTGTCAGGTATTAAAGTGATATAAATCCCTACTGTCTTTGCACGTTAGCCGCCACCTAAAAAGAAAGCGTGGCATGACGCTGTTTCAAAGTAGAGGTACTGGCATACCCAAATGTGGAAACAGTGCAGCCACGCTATGACAAACGCATAGCATATCCTGCGCTGAATATCCCCACATTTTGAAAAGTGCCAGTTTTCTACTTTGGGACGTTCGGCGAACGTATATGTTATATATAAAGGCAATATTCCGGCAACCGCCGTCCAACTGCCGTTACTTTTCCGTGTAACTTCTGCAAAGTTAAGCAAATACCCTGAATTTTCACGTGCAAACAGAAAAAATCCTGCCGTGTTTCACAACAGGGCAGGACACAAGCACCTAAAAATACACAAGTTCAGCCCATACGCCTACGGGCAGCTTGTGTTCCTTTGAAGATTATATGAACCTATGACAAAACAGCTTTGGTTCGCCGTGTCTTTGGTGATGATGTCCCTTTCCCGCATGAAGCGGATATAGCTCTTTGCGGTGCGCTCCTTGATGTCCAAGACCTGCTGCAACTGCTCGCAAAGGTCTATGTAGGTGATGCGTGTCTGCCGCCCGAAGATGTCACGTGCGACATTCACCAGTTCCCTTTCCTTGCGCTTCTCCTTTTCCTCACGGGGTTTCTCCCCTTTGTACACGTGCATCCCCGCTTCCTTGTCCCATGCAAAGAGCATCAGCGGCACGTCCAGCGGGCTTCCGTCCCTTACTTTCAGGGCTTTTACCACCGACTGGGCGGGTTCATCGTCTTTCTCTATCGAAAGGATTGTAGCCGCCTTGCGCTGCAACTCGCTGCCCAAATGTCCCCGCAGTTTCAAACCGTTGGGGACGAAGTGCAGCACGCACAGAATACACGTGTTGTAGATGCCCGCCAGCCGATAAAGTTCATCTATCACCGCCACGCTTTCCGCTTCATCGTTGGCACTTTTCACAAGGTCGGCGATGCCGTCAATGACGACCAACTGGATGCCGCCGTACTGGTAGTAGAACTTATCCATGCTCTGCACAATGGCGTTCAAGCGTTCTTTGCGTGACATACCCGTCAGACAGAACGCTTTCAGCTCATCGGGTTTGTCCTGCTGCCCCGCTCGTGCCAGCAGGTTGCTTACATTCTTGAACAGTTGCACTTCCGACTGTTCGGTGTCATAGAGCAAGACCGCCTTATGCCTGCCGTTGGCGGTTATCTGTATGCCCAGCGTATCTATGTCCGCACCAGCCGGGCAGATGCAGCCCGCCACGATTGCGGCTACATAATTGCTCTTTCCCGTTCCCTCGCCCCCGGTGATGCCGAACAGGTTGCCTTGTGTCCCTAACGGAACGTCACCCGCCGAAATAATTTCTTGCGCTTTGGCGGGCGGGTTGTTGAAATCTATTTCGCACGATTTAAGCATAATCAATGTGTCGCTATACAGGTTGTCTAAAAATTCGATAAACAGTTTCAGGAAATCTTCACGGGTGTTCCCGGCTTTGAAGTAGTCGGATATGTCCTTTTCCTCTTTCGTTCCCGGAAGCGGCAGCAGCAGGCGTTTCACTCCAAATTCTTCCAGTAGTTTTTCCTGCTTGCGTGAACTTTCCCTGCCCGTCTTGTCCATGTCAAAGAGCAGGACGATGTGCTTGAAGCGGAACGTCAGCCTATAAACCAGCGTGGGCGGTATCGTCACCGTTTCGCTGTTGAAGCAGATAGCGTGAAAACCATGCGCCGCCAGTGAAAGTACGTCTTTCTCGCCGCCTGTGATGAATAGCGTGTCACCTTTGGCGGGCAGTTGCTCCAGCCCGAAACAGTAGTTTTCGCCGAAGCTGCCGCCGTAGAGGAAGCGGGGTGTGGAGAACGGGCGGTACAGTTTGATGTGCTGTTTGCCCTTGTAGCCGTATATGGGTTCTGCCACCGATGAAGTGTAGGTGTACGGCTTCCCCTCTGCCGTTTCACTATTGTATTCCCAGAGCGAACAGACCTTGTAATATTCCAGCAGTTCGGGCGTGATGCCGTACTGTTGCCAGTACACCAGTTCGGCAAGCGGAAACTTCTGTTCCCGGAACTGGTAGGGCTTGACAGGCTTTTCGGGCGTTTCTTCGGGTTTGTCCGGCTCTGCCCGGCGGACGGTTGCCGGGGGAATGGAAACCGGGGTGCCGGAAGCCAGCCCCAAGCCCAAATCCCGGTCGATGATTTCCAGTATCTCCACGAAGTCAGCCGCCCGGTTGCAGTCCAGCCCCTTTAACTGCCCCACGAGGAAGAAGCAGTCGCCGCTGTAACTGTCGTTGCCGAAATCTTTCATCTTGTAGATACCGCCCCGGCGGTCGAAATAGATGTTGCAGGAAGCCTTGCTATCCTCGTACAACGGGTTAAGGAAGTTGCGACCTATGCGCCAGTTTCCGGGCAGGTAGTGTTTGAACACCGCCAGCCCGTTACTTGTTCTTTCTAAGATTTCCTCTTTCCTTAGCATACAACTGGTGGTTGGTTATCAGGTTGTCGATGTTCTCCTTGTTGCTCCTTATCAGGCGTTCTTCCAGCATCCGGCGTATCTCGCTGACCTTGTAGAAGTAGCGTCCCCTGATGTTGGAATAGGCGATAGTCCCCGACACCCGCAGGCGTTGCAGGGTCTTTTCGCTTATTTTCAGGAACGTGCAGACCTCGTAGCTGTCCACCCACATATCTTCCTCGCTTTGCCTTGCCGTTTCCGTGTGGTTGAAGATGTAATCGGCAATGGCGGTAATCTTGTTGTCCAGCTCCTTGTAGGCTTTGGACTCGAATGTTATTATTTCCATAATGGTAACTGATTGATTTGCCGCAAAGTTCGGGTGTCCTGAAAAATAAAACGCCACAGGCGAACCCACCTGTGGCGAAATAAATTTTGTTAAAGAACGGTTGCCTAATCCTGCTCCCTCATGCGCAGCAGCAACCTGTCTTTCAGGGTGGAGAGGAAGCCCGTGCGGTCTTTGGTCTTGGCTTTTAGTTCCATGTAGGTGTGGTAGAAGTCGCCGAGGTCGATGTCGAAAACATATTCAAAATAGGCTACAATCTCCTTTATATCAACCGTTCCCTTGTTCAGACAGCCGCAGGCGTCCAGTGCATAGACAAGCTCCACCAACGCCCTTTTCGTCCCCGTCCAGCGCAGCACCTTTCCCGTGAAGCCGTTCTTCACCCGCTTGCGCTGTTCCCGGCGTTCCAGCTCGTGCAGGCGGTTGGTGAGGTATATTTCCAGCAGTTCGTTGGCTAAAATCTTTGCTACCTTGAAGTCGTGACTGGTGCTGAACTGTGGGTCTGTTTCGTAATAGAAACTGTCCACAATGATTTGTATGTCAGGCTTCCCACGCATGAAATACTGCCTGTCCAAGTAGGTGGCTTTCGTGCGGTGGTACTGGTAGAACGCCAAGTTCCGCTGGAACGACTTTGAAATCCGGTCGGTTTCCGACAGCAGGTAGTCCCGCTGCACGTCCTCGCTGCCGCTGGGAAAGCGCACCTCTATCTTGTAAACGGTGTTGTAATAGATGATTTTGCTTGCTAAAAGCGGTTTCAGTTCCTTGAAGAAGTGTATTTCTTCTTCCGTGCTGGCGAACGGGTAGGAGATTATAAAGGTTTTGAGTTCGCCCAGTATCTCTTGCAGGTAGTCCACGCACAGGCGGCAGAGCGTCAGCGTGTCCGCTGCGGTGTCCTCGTATTCCTGTATCTGCCATTCCACTTTTTGAAGCAGTCCGGCGAAGTATGTTTCCAACAGTATCTTATGTTCCATAACCTTGTGCTTATCTTTTGTGAAGCACAAAGTTACGGGCATAAAAAATCTGTTTTATTCTTGATTTTTCACATTACGTTCTTGTAGCTGTGCATTTTCTTGTTTCCTGCGCTTTTCTGCGTATTTCTCCGGGGGTATCTAAAAGATACGCCTTGCAGAAGTCGTTCAGGTTCGATGTCGATGCGAACCCGGTGGTGAACGCCACTTCGGTAAGCGTGAGGTTTGTGTTCGTCAGGTAGTGTTCCACATCCTTTACCCGTTCCTTTATCACCCATTCCTTAGCCGTGTACCCGGTCATTTTCTTTACCTTTCGCCGGAACGAGCCGTATTCCATGCCGCATTTGTCCGCCAGTTGCTCGGCATCATAGACCATGTAGCCTTTCAGACGTACCATTTCGGTGAACGTCTGCCTGCCCAGTTCCGGCAACATCCGTTCGGCGTGGCGCAGCTCCTTTTCCGTCACCAGCAGGCGGTTGTCCCTTACCGGGTTTCTCCGCAGCAGGTGGAAAGCGTGGCATACCGTGTTGTACACGTTGCAGAGGTACTGCCGTCCCGGTCGCATCCAGTGGAGCGCATCGCAGTAGGCGGTCAGTTCGGGTATGTCGTCCCGCTTGCGGTGCTGTTCCGCCAGTTCGTCCAGTATGGCGTAATGTGTTGTGGATATACCCAGCAGGATGATGATTGCCTTGTAGTCCTTGTATGCTGCCAGTGTCGGTGTTTCCGGCAGGCTTTTGAGCGTGTCGCACACGTGGGCGCACAGCCGCACGTCCTTGCTGAACGGTTCAAGTTCCAAGTAGTTGTCCATTTTCCGGCCGTTGTGCAGCAGCCATGTTACCTTTTCGTCCAGTTCCTTGCAGGACGCTTCCAGCTCCACTTCGGGAGCGGGAAGCAATAATGATGTAATCCGTTGTTCCATATCTGATGTTTTATATATGAATGACATATCATTTGTTCCACCTCACGCAATCCGTCCAACCCCATTCATCGAACAGCCATGTTTCTAAGAAGAAAAGTACAAAGGGCAGCAGGAACAGAAAATATGCCTGTACTGCGCTGATATGCTTAGAGCGGCGGTAGCGGTTCAACAATGCCTGTACACGGGCTTTTCTGTATCGTGCAAGAATAAATATACAAATAAGCAAAAACATTGCACCTAAATAGCCAAGATGTAAGGACGACCATTCCGGTACACTGTTAATCAGGAGAAAGTTGCCGGGCAGAACTACTACCCACCACCAATACCAAAACAGCAGTATAAAACCTGACATCCGTCCTATCTTCTTGCCCCAAACCTCTCCCTTGAAATATAGGTAGTCAAAAAAATAGTATCTGTAATTCGTCCGGTTGGCACGTTGCTTCACTCGTTCAAAATAGTTATCTGTCTTTTTTATTCCTTTACTCATATATATTCGATGAATTATGTTCTCCAAAATGCAAAATGAAGCAGGGTAATACCCAGCACAATTCCAAAAAAGACAAGACCTGTCAGGAGAAAGACCCAATCCGAATAATGAAAGTCAATCTTCTTGTAAGGAATGGCGGTTTTCTTCACATACTTGTTCCATGCCCATATAAGAACTTTTCCCAATCTTTCCGCTGTAATATAGCTCATAATTTTTTTTACTTTTCAAATTGTATTCCCTCATACGCTACTAAGCAACAAATAAAAAGTTGCTAATGGTTCAGCAGAGAAACGGCTTATCCGTTATCCTGCGTTGTTAGCTGTATCTATTTTAGAAAATCTAAATCAAAATAATATTGATTGTCATTCTTCGGATTTATGTAAATCTTCGTCATTCCATAGTGTTGCAATAGCATTTCCAATGAAACTTTTTCCTTCAAGATTGCATCACTGCGAAATGTTTTTGTCTTTCCATTGTATTTGGTTGTGTACGTTACGGTGCATATTGTAGTGGACACAATTTGTTCACTATGATAAATGTCAGGGAATAAATAGCCACTGACACCATTCCAAAATTGGATTTCCCATGTATGGAATATCCGAAAGATAGGCTCTTGCATCCTTGATTTCTTGGTATTCCATTTCTGTGTAGTGACTTTACATTGGTTTAAATCAACAAATAATTGTATTCCATGCCTTTTTATTTGTTTTGTAGCCTGTTTTACTCTATATTTATAAATGGTATCACCAATGGTTAGCAGGGAACGGCTTGCCGTTATCCTGCGTGGTTAGCAACCTCTTTAATTCTCACCTGATATTTTTGTAATTGCCATTTTTTATCAATCAACAAATATGTTGCGGACAATTCGTTTTTAGAATCGTCTATTATCCAAGTTAAATCTTGAACTTTAATACCTTGCTCATTGTCTGCAAATCTTTTCTCTTTCGGATTGCCAAATAACTTTATACAATGTTCATAAGATGAAGTTTCTATTACAGATAGTTTATATTGTCCGTTTTCGTTTGGTAGCCATAAATTTTCGATAAGGAATAACCGCATATCCTCTACTAATTCTTTTTCTACTGATTTGAGAACGGGGAGTTTATATATGTATTTATGTATATTAGCAGAGAAAAATGGAAAGAAGTGTTTTCCCATTATTCTTCGCTGCATAGATACATTATCTTTGTATGGATTAAATTCATCCAGTGGCATTATTAAATCCATACCCAACCAATTTACATCTTTTTCATATCTCACTTTCGACCTAATACCTACTGTGGAATATAATGCCCTAAAACAAAACAAGAAAACAAAGTCTATTTCACTATATTTCGTTTCTATAATTCCCGAAAAATCTTTCAAATCATTGCTTATGTCTGAGACCTTGATGTATCCCGGAGAATCCGATGTTATTCTTATTCGTTCCATATTTGTTGATTATATAGTTGCTAATGGCTTGGCGGGGAACGGCGTTAGTCCGTTATCCCGGCTTGTTACCAATATTTTTTTAAGTATTAGCCAAAGATTTCTATTCCTAATTATTAAGAGCAATCTCTTTACCAACAAATATGGCATCACCACATTTCATATAGAAACCATTTTGACCGTTGTATTTCCTAAGAGCATAGGGATATGCAACAATTCCTTTTTGTGGCTTTATACTAATTTCACAACATCCATA
>NZ_JABXJH010000068.1:0-16435 GCF_013373675.1 Bacteroides sp. L10-4 | reverse complement strand
GGCTGTCTCCCTGTCGGAAACCCGTTTCCAACGCCAAGCGTTCGGAATCCTTTAATATGATTGATTTGATTTTGCCCATAAGTGCATATTTGAATTTTATGAGGCAAAGGTATCAAAACCTTATGATATAAACCAATTATGAACATCTACTTAGCAGCCTCATTGTAAATACCGTTTGTATAAGCTTCCAAATCCGCACGTGTGCTCCAATAAAGTTCTCCAGTCAAATCATTTGTTGGAGTACGATCCAAAAAAGAATCATTGCATGCAGTCATAGTCAAAGCGGCCATACCTGCAATCATATATTTTCCTATTATCTTTTTCATTGTCTTGCTACTTTTTTAGAATGTTAAATTAACACCAAATGAATACGTTCTCATAAAAGGATAAAGCATCACACCATTTCCACGAGCAGCTTCCGGGTCATACGGACCTTTAACCTTGGTAAACTCAAACAAATTCTCACCACTCACATAAACAGAAGCATTAGCCAGGAACACCTTACTAATCCATTGTTTCGGCAAATTCCATCCGAATGTCAGATTCTTCATTCTCAAATAAGACGCATTCTGTAAATAACGATCTGTTTTTACAACTCTGTTACGATTATCCGTAGCACGCGCAATAGGAAGATAAGCATTCGGATTTTCCGGTGTCCAAGAATCAGTTACATGCCATTTCTGTGCATTATAATATTGTGTAGCAGCCGGCCAGAAAGCCTCATCACCAGGCCAGAAATCACGTTTACCTACGCCTTGCATGAACATATTCAAATAGAAATCCTTATAAGTCAGATTAGCAGTAATACCATATTGATAACGAGGAGTCGTATTACCAATAATCGTCATATCACCATGGTCTTTCAATGTACCAATACCATCGTCAATCACCTCATCACCATTCAAGTCTTTAAACTTGATGTCACCGGCTCCCCAAGTAACGTTCTTAATATCTTTTTGGCTATACCATTCAGCAGCTTCTTTGTCACTTTGGAACAAACCTTCTGTCTTATAACCCCAGATTTCACCTATCTTATGGCCTTCATAATAAGTATTAATGGCTTCGGAATCATTTCTGTATTTGGTTACTTCTGCTTGCGAATCCGACAATACAAATCCTAATTCATAACCAAAGTCTTTTCCGATACGGTCTTTCCAATTAATAGTAAATTCCCATCCACGAGTTTTCAATTCAGCTGAGTTGGCAGGAGGTGCAGTTGTACCTAATACTTCAGGATATGTAGCCTTAATCAACATATCAGAAGTTGTACGTACATAATAGTCAAAACTTGTATTCAAATGTTGATTCAAAAAGCTTGCATCCAAACCAAAATTTACTGTTGTTACTTTCTCCCATGTCAAATCAGGACTTACCAAATTGGCAGGATTCATTGTTGTGGCATATTCATTGCCGAACAGCCAAAGAGTAGAAGTACTATCACTAATGAAAGGAATATACGGATAATACTTCGTATTTCCACTCCAATCACTTGAAGAAATCATCTGGTTACCCAATACACCATACGTAGCACGTATCTTCAAATTATCCAACCAAGAACGTGTTCCTTGCATGAAGTTCTCTTCGCTAATACGCCATGCACCCGATACAGAAGGCAAGAAAACGAAACGATTGTCGGACGGGAATCGGGAAGTACCGTCATAGCGTCCGTTCACCTCAAACAGGTAGCGGTCATTATAAATATAGTTCACACGGAAGAAACCTCCACGCAAAGCCCATTCATAACCATTCTGAGCTACCGTATGGATGCCCGAAGCCAAACTCAATGAAGGAAGATTCTCATTCAGGATGCCATCACGGCGTCCACTAAAAGTAGAATAACGAGTCAATTCCTGATTGAAACCAATCATAGCCTTTACGTAATGCTTCTCAGCAAACGTATTTTCATAATCTGTATAAGCATTGAACGAATAATAACTTGTATTATAATTCGTCATCTTATAGTAGTTTGTACTTGTACGCCCGTAGGTTTCATTGAACGAACCATCAAAGAACTTAATAGGTTTGGAGTGTTCGGAAGCCTTCTGATAATTTAGATTATAATTGAAGTCAACATGCGCTTTCCAACCCTTCAAGATGTTTAAGTCCGCACTTGCAGTTAACCAAATATCATGCTTATCCGACTTGTTACGTCCACCATCTTTCAATAATGAATAAGCATTATTCTCATTATATACACCCTCAAATTTATCCAATTCCGGATAACGAGCATCCTTCTGCCAAGCAGAAATAAAATCGGTAGGCAGTGTATAAATAACACGCTTCCAAACGTCCTTACTATCATAAGTAAAAGGTTTATCGGATGTACTATAATTGTACAGTGCCTTGAATCCCAACTTCAGCCATTTCGTAGTTTGGTTCTCTACATTCAGACGTGTATTCAGACGTTTGAAGTTATCATCACCTACCTTATACAATCCTTCTTGATTCAAATAGCCTACTGAAGTATAGAAACGAGTCTTTTCGTTACCACCCGAGATATTCAAGTTATGACGTTGTGTAGGACTCACATTCTTAACCATCAGTTCTTTAAAGTCTGAGTAGCCATAATAGTATAACTGACCGTCAATAACCTCGTATTCAGGATTATTCCTCGGGTCAGCCTCGTATGCTTTCATCTTATCGATAGATTCTTGTTTATATTTAATGGCTGTACTTCCGTTGATACAAGCCTGATTCATCCACTCGGCAAACTGCGATTGGCTATCGATGAACTCGGGCATGATGGACGGTTTGGCAAAAGAGAAGTTACCGGTATAGTTCACTGTAACTTTCTCTGCTTTCTGCGGGCTCTTGGTAGTCACCAATACCACACCGAACGCAGCACGCACACCATAGATGGCTGATGCGGCGGCATCTTTCAATACAGTTACGTTCGCAATATCATTGGGGTTCACCAAATCAAGGCTCATTTCCACACCGTCTACCAGCACCAGCGGGCTACCGCCGTTGATAGAAGTCGTACCACGCACGTTCAGTGAAGCAGCCTGTCCCGGCTCACCACTCTGATTGGTAATCTGCAAGTTAGGAATGGTACCCTGCAAAGCACTTGCAGTGCTTGTGATAGGTCTTGATTCAAGCACTTTGGAGTCAATCTGACCAACGGCACCTGTCAGGTTCACCTTCTTCTGCGAACCATAACCCACTACCACCACTTCTTCCAAAGCCTTGGCGTCCTCGCTCAACTTCACATTGAAAGTAGTCTGTCCGGCCACTTTAATCTCCTGGGTCACATATCCGATGAAAGATACCTGCAGCACGGCGCCTTCGGGCACGTTTGTCAGCGTAAAGTTACCGTCTATATCGGTAATCACACCGTTGGTAGTTCCCTTCACCAATACATTGGCACCCGGCACCGGACCGAAGTTGTCCGTCACCACACCTTTCACGGTCTTGCCGGTCTGCGCCACAACCTGCACAGCATCCGCATCCGAAAGGTTTTCACTACCCACGGGAGCCGCCATCACGCTTGCACCCGAAAGCGTGCAAAACGCTGCACAGAACAGCACCCTTCTTGAGAAATCAAAAGACACTTTTTTCATTTTCAATTAGATTAGTTAATAAATAATATATTATATAATGTATGTTTTTCATTTTGTCTTTTCCATTTCCAATTGTTAACTTTTCCAACGACGTTTTCCTGTTCAATTCCCACCATTCACATCTTCCTTCATATTTAAGGCAAAATTAACGTTGCAAAATTACGCCTATTATAATACTGCACTTTATCCTTTTTATCATTTCTTTTACTCAAATTCAGTAAAGCTATATAATTATCTATATACCAATATATTGAAAACAGATTCAATATCAATTTCAAAGTACGATTCCCTACCGGATTCCCTTTCATTTACCAATAAAAGCCCTACCTTTGCATACATAATCTTCACACGAACACACATTATATAATATATCATAAAAACAGTTCAAATGAAAAACCGTATTCTAACCTTCGCAATCCTATTGCTTGCATGGCTTGCTACAAACAGCCAACTACGGGCGCAGCAACCGGCACCTGCCGACTCCTCCCAAAGAAACAACGAGTATCAAGTACTTATGGAAAAAATCAGACAAGACTTCGCTATCAATCCTCCGGCAAAAGAGATAGAAGAAGCACTGAAAACCTACAATGAAGCCGACGGCTCCTTCACCGACGTGGACTATGCGAGCATACAGCGTACAAACTGGCCGCCATTGCTGCACATAGACCGACTGTATGATTTTGCATTCGCTTATACTACTCCCGGAAACAGCTATTATGGAAACGAAGCTCTCTTTGACAAGATAGTGAAAGGGCTTGAATACTGGTACGACCGGAACCCGTGGTGCCACAACTGGTGGTACAACCAGATTGCCGACCCCCAACGCCTGGGCATCATGCTGATACAACTGCGCACCGGCAAGAAACAGATTCCCGCCGAACTGGAAACCAAGACGCTGGACCGAGTACGCAAGGACGGAGGCCATCCTGCCAAATGGACCGGAGCCAACCGCACAGACATTGCCCTGCACTGGATATACCGCGCCTGCCTTACCCAGAACGAAGAAGACCTCGCCCTGGCTCTGGACAACGTCTACAATCCCATTGTCTATACCACCAAAGAGGGATTCCAGCACGACAACTCTTACTTCCAGCACGGACGGCAGCTCTACATCGGCGGCTACGGAGACGAAATACTGAAAAGCATCACCCAAGTGGCCATGTACACCCGAGGTACCCGCTTCGCCATCCCCCAAGAGAAACTGGCACTGCTGAGCAAGTTCATGCGCGAAACCTATTATGCCACCATCCGGGGCCGCCACATGCTGTTCGACGTGCTGGGCCGTGGCGTGAGCCGCCCCAAAATCACCGACAAGTCGCACACAGCGCTCTTTGCCCGCCGCATGGCTCAACTGGACACCGCACACACTGACGAGTACAAGGCCATCATCGCCCGCCTCGAAGGAAAAGAGAATGCCGACTATGCCCTCAGCCCGAAACATACGCATTACTACCGTGCCGACTACACCCTGCACGTACGCCCGCACTACACCTTTGACGTACGCATGGTGTCTACCCGCACTGCACGCTGTGAATACGGCAACGGCGAGAACCTGAAAACCTATTTCATGTCCGACGGCTGCACCAACATCACTACTGCCGGTGACGAATACTTCAATATCTTCCCCGTATGGAACTGGACACGCATACCCGGTACCACCGCTCCCCAACTCTCTCCCATCCCCGTGGCTCCCAATGACTGGCAGATGCCCGGTACTTCCACTTTCGCCGGCGGCGTGTCGGACAGCCTTTATGGCGTATCGGCCTACGCATACAGCGACACCCTGACCGGTGTGCACACGGCTGCCCGCAAGGCCTGGTTCTTCTTCGACAATGAAGTGGTGTGCCTCGGTACGGACATCCGCTCCACCGCCTCGGCCGAAGTGAATACTACCGTCAACCAATGTCTGACGGCAAAAGACAAGCAAGTGCTGGTGCGTTC
The DNA here is from genome assembly GCF_013373675.1 of Bacteroides sp. L10-4. Taxonomy (NCBI): domain Bacteria; kingdom Pseudomonadati; phylum Bacteroidota; class Bacteroidia; order Bacteroidales; family Bacteroidaceae; genus Bacteroides; species Bacteroides sp. L10-4. The sequence continues at coordinate 10,934 of NZ_JABXJH010000068.1, read as the reverse complement.
CGGCAAAAGCGTTACGGCTCAGGAAGCATCCGTAGCCGGCTACCGTTCTCCGCAGTGGGTGCTCCACAAGGATGTGGCCTATCTCTTCCCGAACGGCGGGCAGATATCTGTATCCAAACAGACACAAAGCGGCACGTGGTATGACATCAACCATACTGCTCCTAAAGACACCGTACATCAGGATGTCTTCACTTTGAACTTCGACCACGGCATGCAGCCTTCGGGAGCCACATACGCCTACATCGTGGTACCCGGCAAGCACACTGCCGATGAAGTGGAGGAATACAGGAAGCACTGCCCCGTCAGCATCGTCAGCAATACCCCCGAAATGCAGGTGGTACGCAACAAGGAATTGAAGCTGTGGGGAATGGTGTTCTACACTGCAGGCACGTTCAAGCATAAAGAGCTTCAAATAACCGTAGACCATCCTTGCACACTCCTCGTCAAAGAAGACGGCAGCTTCCACATTGCCGACCCGGGCCAGACGCAGGAAGACATCCAAGTCAGCCTCCGCCTGCCAGCGTCGAGCAAGAAGACGGCAACCGTTCATTGCTGTTTCAAGAATAGCGGCATTCAGGCAGGAGCTACCAAGGCGTATCGCGCCAAGTTCTGAAACAAGAATCTGAAACGAAATGGAGTTAAAAACCAGGCACACATTCACCAGTCACACAAAATATTCGTATCTTCGTCCACCAATAAATAAACAATTAATAAAATAAAGAGAATGGAAACAGTAGAAAACAAGTACATCACCGTAGCATACAAGCTATACACGATAGAAAACGGAGAAAAAGAATTCACCGAAGAAGCTCCCGCCGAACATCCCTTCCAGTTTATCTCCGGACTGGGACTGACGCTTGAGGCTTTTGAAGCGCAAATAAAAGATTTGCAAAGTGGTGACAAGTTCGATTTCATCATTCCTGCCGCCGAAGCATACGGTGAATATGATGAAGACCACGTCATCGACCTGCCCAAAGAGATTTTTGTCATCGACGGAAAATTCGACAGCGAACGCATCGTAGAAGGCGCAGTGGTTCCCTTAATGACCAATGAAGGCCAACGCATCAACGGAAGCGTGGTAGAAGTGAAAGAAGATGTTGTGGTGATGGATATGAACCACCCGCTGGCAGGTTGCGACCTGAATTTTACGGGTGAAGTAGTGACAAACCGTCCTGCCACCAACGAAGAAGTGTCTGAACTGATACGCATGGCAAGCGGCGGTTGCGGTTGCGGCAGCTGCGGAGGAGATTGCGGAGGCGGAGACTGCGGCGATGACTGCGGATGCGGAGGATGCCACTAATGATTCCTTAAAGACTGAATACAAACTCAAAGCCTATTTCAAACAAAACATCACCCCCTGCTTTACATTACTGTGGCAGGGGGTGATATTTTTGGAAAAATATACGCTTATTTCGTAACCATCATTTGCTTGTCATTATTTCAAGCACCAGTTTATCCGTCTCGTTCATTCCTTTGGAGCCTATCTTCGTCAGGTTACGGATACTCTGATCCACATCCTCATCAATAATACCTTCTACGGAAGTTACACAACGGTTTTCCATGGCCATGATGGCCGAAAGCACTGCGGTGGAAACCCCGGTGGTGACTTTCAATGCACAACTGGGTTTGGCACCATCACAAATCATTCCGGTAAGATTGGCAATCATATTCTGAACTGCGTATGACACCTGCTCGTATGCACCGCCCATCAGCCAAGTGATACCGCAACTGGAACCGGTAGCAGCAACCACACAACCGCATAAGGCGGACAAACGTCCCAAACTCTGCTTGATATAAATCACTGTCAAATGGCTCAACATAAGGGCACGGACAATCTCTTCCTCCGATTTTCCGTTTTCCTCGGCATAAATCAGGACCGGCAACGTAGCGGATATACCTTGGTTACCGCTGCCGGAATTACTCATCACCGGAATCATGGCACCTGCCATACGGGCGTCGCACGCACCCGAAGTATAAGAAAGGATATGTGAAAAGACACTGTCGCCCATCACACGATGTTCGTACGTGCCACGAAGGATTTTTCCCAGGCCATGCCCGTAATTGCCCTCGAAAGAACGCTCGGCGGCGGCCTTGTTCAGACGGGCAGTTTCGAGAATAAAACGGATTTCGTCCAACGGGGCGGTCAATGCGAAGTCATAGACTTTACGGAGAGACAAATCCAAAGTATTCCCCTCTGCTTCCGTGCTTGCGACAGCTTGCTTATTCAACAACACTTCGCTGTTGCGCGCCACATATATAAAGGTAGTATGCCCGCCGGCAATGATGGCGGTCGCCTTATCTCCTCCGGCCTCGCAACACACTTCTATATAGAGTTTCTCTTCTATATCGTTTTTTAAGGATATATGAATACGCTTTTCGTCAATAAAACGCTTTCCTGCCTCCACTGCTTCCGGCGTACTGTCTTTCAAGACTTCCAACTGATATTCGGACTTGCCTATCAAAGCGCCCAACGCCACGGCAATGGGCAGTCCAATCATTCCCGTACCCGGAATGCCTACGCCCATCGCATTCTTCAAGATATTGGCACTTAAAAGCACCGTTACTTTCTCCGGGCGCTTGTTCAATACTTCCGCAGCTTTCGCCACACATAACGCCACTGCAATAGGTTCTGTACAACCAATAGCAGGAATTACTTCACGCTTGACCAATGAGATGATTTGCTGTCGTTCTGTCTCCGTCATATCCGTCTTAATTATTTAATTATCGATACTGCAAATGTAGAAAAAAAACTAAAATAAAAAGAGACCGAACTCCTATTTTACAACAGAGTTCGGTCTCTTCAAGAAAAACACGGATGTATTATTTGAAACAGTTATCTCATTTCACAAAGTTCAATCCAAGTTCCATCTCATTTGTTTTGGCAAACACTTCCGGTGCTTGTTCCAATATAGCTTCTACAACACCTGCAAACATAGCGAAGTCCGGATTACTTGTAGCAGCTTCTTTAATGGCGGCTACAATTTCTTCATTCTCTAATAAAGACAACAGAATATCAATAAGTTTCGATCCCAACTCTTTGTCAATATAAACAGCCAGTTCATTGCCTTCTTCATTAACCGAATAGCCCAAAGGAATTCCGCTGGAAAGCATCGGAATCAATTCCATCAATTTGGGCAACACAACCGGAAGGACAGTTTCCATATCCAGCCCCTTGGTAGTCATTTTCTGCACAGCACCTATGATGGCATCCACATTCAAGTATAAATACAGTTTCTCATTTTTCACCGCATACTGTACCATATTCAACGGAGAATTCTGGAATTTTGGTGAAACTATATCGGCCACATCAGAATAAGAAGCTACAATATTGCCATCTTCCCTGAAAGTAACGCTCTGCAACAAACAAGACAATATCTCATTCACTCCCATCTTTTTGTCTCCTACCGGTATAATACCCATAGCAGACATCAAAGTGATAAACTCACCCGGTTGAAGTTCAACAGGCTGAGCACCAGGAAAAGGGAACAGAACTACAGAGAACGGTTTCTCCGAGTTCCAAACGACATGCAACGGATTTTTCTCCGCATAAGGGTCATAAGAGAAAAGATTCCATGTGTTTCCAGCCAACGCATTGTCACCGGCCAACTTTACTTCCAAGGCCAGATTCAATTTGCCTTTCTCTACAGCACCTTCATATTTCATACTATAATTATCGGCAACATGTTCACCTTCAAAGGTATATCCACCTTCTGCCGGTTGCAAAGCCGCTGAAAACGTAACCTTAGGTTCGCCCGGTATCACGCCCGGATTTACCAGTCCGGATGCCATAGTCTCTTTAGTCAACGCAATATCAGCACCCTCTAATGTAATGTCGGCACTTTTCCCATCTGCCGTATAGAAAGTGACCTTCTTTCCCAAAAGCACTTCACCACCATAAGTAAGTTCCAGCTCCGACGATACATAAGGAGCATTTACTTCCGGAAGTGACTTAACTTCATCGTCATCATCACTACAAGCCGTAAACAAACTCATTGAACAAATCAATGCAAACAAATAAAATAAATTCTTTTTCATACTTTTAAGAATACTTGTTTAGTTAATAAAAGGCTTCCCTAGAAGCCATCAATTTCCTATTTTAAAATCAAGAGTGCAAAGTAACACCTTTTAAGGTTACAGTACAAGGTCTTTTCTAAAAAAAGGATGTTCTATTTTTAATGCTCTCCATATTTAAATGCAGCAACGGTGGTAGTATTAATCACGGCTCTTCATTTGAAGGGTTCATTCAAAAGAGTCAGAGAAATTATCGAGAATCGCTCCCTCTTCATTGTTGCTCTGCCAAAGAACGGCAATCCTGCCACAGGACATAAGTTTCCCGCCCAATAGACATTTGCAAAAAAGTTGCAAGATACATATAATAAAGTTCTTAAGTATTTGTTGTAAAAATGCCAAAGACATGTCGCAAGTTCTATCCCAAGCCTTGGGATAGACATGCCCAACCTTGGAACGCATATCCCCAACTTTGGGACACCTATCCGCAAGCTTGGTTTTCACTTCTTTATCACATGTGCCCTCAACTCCCTTAAATGAAAGCCATGCAGTCTTAATGCAAAAAAATGCTTTTCATTCAAACGAATCCCAAAAAAAGTTGTTACCTTTATAAAGTGAAAAGTATTTTCATAAGAGAGATATTGGCGCATGAGCCTCATATATAAACCTTTAAAGCATTTGATATGTTCAACTCATTTGGAAATATTCTCCGCCTTACCAGTTTTGGGGAATCGCACGGTAAGGGTGTGGGAGGAGTTATAGACGGATTCCCTGCAGGAATAGTCATTGATATGGATTTCGTCCAGGCAGAGCTCGACCGACGCCGCCCCGGACAGTCACGTATCACTACCGCCCGGAAAGAAGGTGATAAAGTGGAGTTCCTCTCCGGCATCTTCGAAGGAAAATCCACGGGCTGCCCCATAGGATTCATCGTGTGGAACCAAAACCAGCATTCCGACGATTACAATAATCTGAAAGAAGTCTATCGCCCTTCACATGCCGACTATACTTATAAGGTGAAATACGGCATCCGCGACCACCGGGGGGGAGGACGCTCATCCGCCCGTGAAACGATCTCGCGTGTAGTGGCGGGTGCCCTGGCCAAATTGGCACTAAAACAGTTGGGCATACACATCACAGCGTACACCTCACAAGTAGGCCCCATCCGCCTTGAAGAAAACTATACCGCATACGATCTCGACCTGATAGAGACCAATCCGGTCCGCTGCCCCGACCCGGCGAAAGCGAAAGAAATGGAAGAACTCATCTTCAAGATAAAGGAAGAAGGAGATACCATCGGAGGAGTGGTGACCTGTGTCGTCAAAGGATGCCCCATCGGACTGGGACAACCCGTATTCGGCAAGCTCCATGCGGCACTCGGAGCAGCCATGCTCAGCATCAATGCAGCAAAAGCATTCGAGTATGGAGACGGCTTCAAGGGATTAAAGCAGAAAGGCTCGGAGCAGAATGACGTGTTCTACAACAACAACGGACGTATCGAGACCCGCACCAACCATTCGGGCGGTATACAAGGCGGAATCAGCAACGGGCAAGACATCTATTTCCGCGTAGCCTTCAAACCCGTGGCAACCGTACTGATGGAACAACACACCGTGAACATTGATGGTGTAGACACCACCCTGAAAGCCCGCGGACGCCATGACCCGTGCGTGTTGCCACGCGCAGTACCCATCGTGGAAGCAATGACAGCAATGACATTGCTGGATTATTACCTGATTGACAGAACAACACAACTATAATATTCACCCATGGAAATAAAGAAATACATCACCGAGAACGAGCCTAAGATGCTGGAAGACTTGTTCAGCCTCATCCGCATTCCAAGCATCAGTGCCAAACCCGAACATCACGACGACATGCTTGCCTGCGCCGAACGTTGGGCACAGTTGTTGCTCGAAGCCGGAGCGGACGAAGCCCTCGTAATGCCCTCCAAAGGCAACCCGATTGTTTTCGGACAGAAAATCGTAGACCCGAACGCCAAGACCGTATTGGTATATGCACACTACGACGTGATGCCTGCCGAACCTCTGGAACTTTGGAACAGCAAACCGTTTGAACCCGAAATACGCGACGGACACATCTGGGCGCGTGGTGCAGATGATGACAAAGGGCAATCTTTCATACAAGTGAAAGCTTTTGAATACCTCGTACGCAACGGACTGCTGCAAACCAACGTAAAATTCATCTTCGAAGGAGAAGAAGAAATCGGTTCGCCCAGCTTAGAAAGCTTTTGCCAGGAGCACAAAGAGTTGCTGAAAGCAGACGTCATTCTGGTTTCGGACACCAGCATGCTTGGCGCCGACCTGCCTTCACTGACTACCGGGCTTCGCGGACTGGCCTATTGGGAAATAGAGGTGACCGGTCCCAACCGCGACCTGCACAGCGGTCACTTCGGCGGTGCCGTTGCCAACCCCATCAACGTGCTTTGCCAGATAATCAGCCAAGTGACGGATGCAGAGGGACGTATCACCGTACCGAGCTTTTACGACGATGTGGAAGAAGTTCCCCAAGCCGAGCGCGACATGATAGCCCGCATTCCTTTCGACGAAGAGAAATACAAAAAGGCCATCAATGTAAAAGCACTTTTCGGAGAGACTGGTTACAGTACGCTGGAACGCAACAGTTGCCGTCCCTCTTTCGACGTATGCGGCATCTGGGGCGGATATACGGGTGAAGGGTCCAAGACAGTGCTCCCATCCAAGGCATATGCCAAGGTGTCCTGCCGATTGGTTCCCCACCAAGACCACCATAAAATATCCAAACTGTTTGCCGACTACATCTTAGACATAGCACCGGATTCAGTGCAGGTAAGAGTCACTCCGATGCACGGAGGACAAGGATACGTATGTCCCATCACCCTGCCCGCCTACCAAGCCGCCGAAAAAGGTTTTGAAAAAGCCTTCGGAAAGAAACCGCTGGCAGTGCGCCGGGGTGGAAGTATTCCCATTATCTCCACCTTCGAACAAGTGCTGGGTATCAAAACCGTTCTGATGGGCTTCGGGCTCGAATCCAATGCCATACACTCACCCAATGAGAATATACCATTGGACATCTTCCGTAAAGGAATAGAAGCCGTTGTCGAATTCTACCTCAATTACAAATAAAATAAGAAAATCAGGATGAAAGACTTCCAAATTCAGGCTATCGGACTGATGTCCGGCACCTCCCTTGACGGGCTGGACGTATGTTGCTGCACTTTCCGGCGGCAAGCCGGAAAATGGTCTTTCCATATAGACTGTGCGAAAGACTATAGCTATCCCGACGCCATGAAGCAGATATTGGGTACCGGTGCACAGACAATGAGTGCTTTGGAGTTCATCACTTTCCACAGCTCCTATGGAAAGTTTCTCGGTGAACGTGTCAACGAGTTCATGCAGGAATTTGGAGTCCGCCCCGATATTATAGCCTCCCACGGACATACTATCTTCCATGAGCCACATAAGAGAGTCATGTACCAGATAGGCGACGGAGCCGCCATTGCCGCCGAAACCCGTATACCTACCGTTTCGGATTTCCGGCGACTGGACATCATGCTGGGTGGGCAGGGTGCTCCACTCGTACCCATTGGCGACCGGTTGCTTTTTGCCGACTATAACTTTTGTTTGAATATCGGCGGCTTCTCCAACATTTCATTCGAGCAAGACGGACGGCGTATCGCTTTCGATATCAGCCCGGTGAATTACGTCATCAACCATTACTGCCGGCAAATAGGATTGGAGTTTGACCGCGACGGCAAGATAGCGCGGCAAGGAAACATCTGCCAGGAACTGCTGGACGAACTGAACGGAATGGACTTCTACCATCAGTCCGGACCGAAATCTTTGGGACGAGAGTGGGTGGAAACGCTGGTATATCCCATGCTCGAGCGTTATGGCCTGAGTTTGGAAGACATGCTTCGCACGTTCTATGAACATGCAGCCTGGCAAATATCGCGCGTCATCAGCATCCATCCGCTTCCCGGTGGCAACAGCAAACTGCTGATTACCGGTGGAGGGGCTTTCAATAAATTCCTGATAGAACGGATAGGAGCACTCTGCCCGTGCGAAATAGTCATTCCCGACCGACAAATCATAGAGTACAAGGAAGCCCTAATCTTCGCTTTCCTGGGTGCCCTCTATATAGCGGACGAACCCGGATGCCTCGCCTCGGTGACGGGAGCTACGACAGATAATATCGGGGGAATGCTGTTTAAAATATAGTCCATTTTACCATTATGGGAATATCCCAACTGGGGTGCATAGCAGAAAACGAACCATAAACTACGGGTGACGGGCTACAAAGCCACGAATAACCAAGATATCAACCCTATTCAAACGGCTTGCGGAATGTACATCCGGATTTCCATTCGGAACAACCGTAAGCCGTTTTCCCCTTGATAACGGTACCTTTTCCGCAAAGCGGACAAGTCTGACCGACGAAATCGTCAGCTTGTACGGAAGCCTCCGTACTTGAAGTTGCCACAGTGCCCGAAGCCTGCTCCGTCTTTTTGCCTGCGGCGGCAGACTTTCTCGGTGCTCTTTTCTTCGGCTCCTTTTTCGGTTTATCGGCAGCCTCTGCCTTGGCAGAAGCCTTACTGCTCTTTTCGGGAGCAGGCGCTTGGATGGTGATGTGGCGGTTGCTGTTATCAGAAAGTACACTCATCACGACCTCCGATACCATCTGTTTCAGTTCTTCCAAGAATTGTCCGGCATTGTAAGTCCGTTTTTCAATCTCACGCAGTTTCTTTTCCCAAATACCAGTCAGTTCCGCCGATTTCAACAGCTCCTCATGGATAATCTGTATCAGCTCCACACCGGTAGGAGTGGCTATCAGATTCTTCTTTTCCTTGCGGATATAGTTCCGCTTGAACAGTGTCTCGATGATGGCTGCACGGGTAGACGGACGACCGATGCCGTTTTCCTTCAGCGCATCACGCAGCTCGTCGTTATCCACCAGCTTGCCCGCTGTCTCCATAGCACGCAGCAGGGTGGCTTCCGTATAAGGCCGGGGCGGCTGCGTCCACTTCTCATACAAATCGGGGACGTGCGGCCCGCTTTCTCCTTTCACAAAAGCCGGAAGCACACCCTCCTCTTCTCCCTTCTCCTCTCTCTCCTCCTGCGATTGTGCCGAGGGAGTGCCGAAGATAACACGCCAACCCGGTTCCAGAATCTGCTTGCCGGTGGCCTTGAACTCGATGCTTTCTACCTCGCCAAATACGGTGGTAGTGGCAAACTTACAATCGGGGTAGAATACAGCAATGAAACGGCGTGCTATCAAATCGAATACACGACGCTCCATATCCGTCAGATTCTGCGGATGCTGGCCGGTAGGAATAATGGCATGGTGATCTGTCACCTTGGAGTTATCGAAAACCTTTTTGGATTTCAACAATGCAGTTCCTGCCAAAGGGGCTGTAAATGTCTCGTAATCGCGCAGACCTTTCAAAATTCCGGGGCATTTGGGATAGATATCATCACTCAAATAGGTAGTGTCTACACGTGGATAGGTAGCCACTTTCTTCTCATACAAGGACTGGATAATTTTCAGCGTTTCATCAGCGGAATAGGCAAATTTCTTGTTACATTCCACTTGCAAAGAAGTCAAGTCAAACAAGCGGAGCGGTGCCTCCCTCCCCTCCTTCTTGGTGACACTTGTCACTGTAAAAGGAGAATTCTTAATCTGCGCCAGCAAAGCAAGCCCACGCTCGTGGTCGGTAATGGGGTCGATACCTCGATTTTCTTCCTCTTTTTTAGGTTTCTTGCCGGCAGCTATGGCCTCTTTCTGCTTCTCGGCTTCCAGTACCAGCTCCTCCTCACTTTTCCGGATAATGGCAGAGAAAGTAGTATCTCGATAGACGGTTTTCAGCTCCCAGTATTGCTTGGGAACAAAATGCTGTATTTCCAACTGACGGTTTACAATCAGTGCCAGTGTCGGCGTCTGCACACGGCCGATAGAAAGTACCTGTCGGTTCTGCCCATACTTCATGGTGTAGAGGCGGGTGGCATTCATCCCCAGCAACCAGTCGCCAATGGCACGAGAGAGTCCGGCTTCGTACAAAGGCTGGAAATCCGACGCATCGCGCAGCTTGGCAAAGCCCTCGCGGATAGCCTCTTCCGTCAATGAAGATATCCAAAGGCGTTTCACCGGGCAACGCGCCCCGGCCTTCTGCATCACCCAGCGCTGTATCAATTCTCCCTCCTGCCCGGCATCACCGCAGTTTATAATCATATCGGCATGTTGCATAAGGTTCTCTATCGCATGGAACTGGCGTTCGTATGTGGGATTGCTAATCAGCTTAATGCCGAAACGGGGAGGTATCATGGGCAGACTTCCCAAACTCCATGACTTCCAATTAGGGGTATATTCATGCGGCTCCTTCAACGTACAAAGATGACCGAATGTCCAGGTCACCTGGTATCCGTTTCCTTCGATGTATCCGTCTTTCTTTTCTCTCGCTCCCAGTACATCAGCTATGTCACGCGCCACAGAGGGCTTTTCGGCAATACAAACTATCATTTATTTCATCTTTTAAGGAGGCAAAGATAGTGCAAACAAGCTGAAAAAAGAAAATTTGCACAGAATTGATGGTCAAATAAACAATCTGCACCCGCACAATGAGTAGAAACCATCCTGAAGAATCTTTCAAGCAACAGCTATCTGGCAACCAAAGGAAGCAATCAGGGATTTGTACTGATGCACTCCACCGGCTCACTGCCCCACAGTTCGGAGATAGACGTACCACTGAACTATGCAGACTATTATTATCTCGAAGCTTTGCAAAGATACCAAAACTTAAATAATTTAAGTTTCGCAAGTTCAGCTTGCTAGTTTTAATTTGTAAATATCGCATATATGGTTCATCTCTTCCGACCTGTTAATCATCACATCATAGATATCCTCATCGGCCAAACCGAAGAGGTTTGCTA
>NZ_JABXJH010000067.1:0-18197 GCF_013373675.1 Bacteroides sp. L10-4 | reverse complement strand
ACACATCCGTATGCGATGACGGAGCCAACCGTCCCATTCCCTTATCCTACTTTTGAGACCTGCCAACTTAAAATAGTTGAGCCAACCACGGATATACCAAGTCAAACGTTGTTTAAGATATTCGTAGCTCCAGCCGTTATTACGGCTGGTGAGTTCACGTATCTTACTCTTCATCTTCTTGACACTATCGACATGGATGTAGAATTGGCATTTGACATTACTACGACCAAAGGCATAGGAAAGGAATTTGATGTCACGCATATAAGCGACATGGGTCTTCTCCTTATTCACCTTTAGAAAAAGTTTCGTTTCAATAAAGGGAAGCAGATTATCCAATGTACGCTGGGCGGAACGACGGCTTTTACAAAAGATGACCAGGGCATCAGCATACGACGCAACGTATAATCGCCTGCTCAATCTGCTTCAGAATACCCAAAGCTACTTCTCTTTTATAGGGAGATAAGGATTCCATCTTTTTCTATCTGTCGTCTGAGAAAATCATTCATATTTTTATGGAAGCGAACCACATCTACCAGACAGCCTGGTAGTCTTTCTTTCAGATACCCGTTCACCCCTCCACCTGCATTGCCACTACCTCCTGCAACACACAGACTGCTTCTTCCACCGTCCTGACATCCTTCACCAGCATACTCCGTTTGTTGTTCTGTTCGCGCAGGTCACAACGCTTGGTGCACTTCATCATGTAGGCAATGACCTTACCGAAAGCCTGGCTCTGATAGTACAGGCTGTCCGGATTGGACACAAAGAACAAAGACATGCGCCCACCTTTCAAAAAGACTTTCTCCACGCCGAGGCGGGCAGCCAGACGGCGCAAGGGAACGATGCGCAGCAATTCTTCTGTTTCAGGAGGAATCGGGCCGAAGCGGTCTTCGAGACGGGAACGGAAAGCATCCACATCCTTATCGAGCGTCAATCCGTCCAACTCGCGATAGAGCAGCATGCGTTCGCTGCTGCCGGTCACATAGTCGGCAGGCAACAAAAGTTCAAGGTCACTTTCCACTTGGCATTCATCAACAAACTGTTCTCCACTGATGACGCCTCCGTCCGCTTTCAGTTCGTCGGCATAAAGGTCGGCAAATTCATCGGTCTTCAGTTCGCGTACGGCTTCGGAGAGAATCTTCTGATAGGTTTCATAGCCCAAGTCGGCAATGAAGCCGCTCTGCTCGGCACCAAGCATATTTCCCGCACCGCGGATGTCAAGATCTTGCATGGCAATGTGGATGCCACTGCCCAGGTCGGAGAAGTTCTCGATGGCTTGCAGGCGCCGTTTTGCTTCGGGAGTAAGGGAAGACAATGGCGGTGCCAGCAAGTAGCAGAAAGCTTTCTTGTTGCTGCGCCCCACACGTCCGCGCATCTGGTGCAGGTCACTAAGGCCGAAGTTCTGCGCCTGATTGATGATGATGGTATTGGCATTGGGTATGTCGATGCCGCTCTCGATGATAGTGGTGGCAAGCAGCACATCGTAGTCGTAATTGACGAAATCAAAGATTATCTTCTCCAGCTCGGCCGGTTCCATCTGCCCATGGCCAATGCAAACGCGACAGTCGGGAATGTGGCGCTCTATCAAGGCTTTCAGTTCGACGAGGTTGGAAATGCGGTTGTTCACGAAGAATACTTGGCCGTTACGACTCATCTCGAAGTTGACGGCATCAACAATAACTTCCTCGTTGAAGGTATGCACTTCGGTCTGCACGGGATAGCGGTTGGGGGGCGGAGTCTGGATGACACTGAGGTCGCGGGCACCCATCAGCGAGAACTGCAAAGTGCGGGGAATGGGTGTAGCGGTCATCGTCAGAGTATCGACATTCACTTTGAGCTGACGGAGTTTCTCCTTGACAGACACGCCGAACTTCTGCTCTTCGTCGATGATGAGCAGGCCGAGGTCTTTGAATCTGACGTCCTTGCCCAAAATGCGGTGCGTGCCGATGAGGATATTCACTTCTCCCTCGGCAAGGCCTTTGATGGCTGCCTTTGCCTGAGCGGAGGTACGGGCACGGCTCAGATAATCCACCCGGCAGGGCAAACCTTTCAAACGTTCCTTGAAGGTCTGGAAGTGCTGGTAGGCAAGCACAGTGGTGGGCACGAGCACAGCCACCTGCTTATTGTCCGCCACTGCCTTGAATGCGGCACGCACGGCTACCTCGGTCTTGCCGAACCCCACGTCACCACACACCAGACGGTCCATCGGGCGGGCACTCTCCATGTCAGCCTTCACGTCGGAAGTAGCCTTGCTTTGATCGGGGGTATCTTCGTAGATGAAAGAGGCTTCCAATTCCCGTTGCAGGAAACTGTCGGGACTGTATTGGAAACCTTTTTCCTCGCGACGTTGAGAGTAAAGCTTTATCAAGTCGCGGGCAATATCCTTTATCTTCGTCTTGGTGCGGTCTTTCAGTTTCTCCCAGGCTCCGGTGCCGAGCTTGTTGAGGCGGGGGGATTCACCCTCCTTCCCTTTGTACTTGGAAACCTTGTGCAGGGAGTGAATGGAGACAAACACCACATCTTCATTCTGATAGACAATCTTCATCACCTCCTGCGTAGAGTCGCCGTTAGGAATACGCACCAGTCCGGCAAAACGCCCCACACCGTGGTCGGTATGCACCACATAGTCGCCGGGAGTAAACTGATTCAACTCTTTCAAACTCAAAGCCACCTTGCCGCTGCGTGCCTTGTCACTCTTCAAGTTGTACTTGTGAAAACGGTCGAACAGCTGATGGTCGGTAAAGGCACAAATACGCAAAGTGTCGTCGGCAAACCCTTCGTGCAATGTCCGTTCTACGGCAGTAAAAGATATGTTGTCTCCACGGTCCTCAAAGATGGCACGAATACGGTCGGTCTGTTTCAAGCTGTCACTGCATATGTAAATGGTGTACCGGCGGGAGAGGTATTCTCGGAAACTCTCTGCCACCATGTCGAAGTTTTTATGGAAGATGGGCTGTGCCGTAGTATGGAATGAGACGGTAGCATCCGGCGTTCCGGTGGGCTTGTTGCCGAACTCCATCCGGCGGAAATCGAGGGCGCGCAGGGTGAACTCGCCACCATCAATCAGCTTGCCTTCCAGCATGATGGCTCCATTTTCCTCCGACTCACGGGCGGCGATGGCCTGTGGGGTGAGCGATTCGTCGTGCACGGTCTGGATGCGTTCGCGCAGCCAAAGGAAATCGCGCATGGCCAGCACGCTGTCCGACGGAAGGAAATCGAGGAACGACACCATGCCGCCGCTTCCCCCTTTTTCCAGGCTATGGCTCAAGTCGGGAACTATCACGATGCTTTCTTTTTTCTCCTTCGAAAGCTGTGTCTCCACCTCAAAAGTTCGGACGCTTTCCACCTCATCGCCGAAGAAGTCTATACGGAAGGGATATTCGGAAGAGAAGGAAAAGACGTCGATAATACTGCCACGAACGGCATACTGCCCCGGCTCGTAAACGTAATCCACATACTCGAAACCGTAGCTGCGCAATACGTCCGTCACGAAATTCATGTCCACTCTTTCGCCTGCATGCAATTTCAGTGTATTATCTCCCAACTCCTTACGAGATACCACTTTTTCGGCGAGCGCATCCGGATAGGTCACCACGCAAAGCCCTTCTTCTCCTTTTTGCAGGCGGCTCAGCACTTCTGTGCGGAGTATTTCGTTTGCCGCATCCTTCTGCCCGTACTTGATGGCACGACGGAACGAGGAAGGAAAAAACGACACCTGCTCCGTCCCCAATATCTGCGTCAAATCATGATAGAAATAACCGGCTTCCTCCACATCGCCCAGAATGAAAACGAGCGGACAGGTAGCCCGCTGAACCAACACAGACGAAAACAAAGAAGCGGCAGAGGCACATAAACCTCCGCAATACAGATGACGGACAGAGTTATCTTTCAGAAGCCTGCACACCCCCTCTACATTGGGATGGGAGGCATAAGATTGTTGCAGTTCGGTTATATTCATTGCTTTGCGCTTTTTCCCCGGTATTGTCCCTTACGAGGTACCCTACCGAAATAAATCCGGTGCAAAAATACACAAATAATCTTTAGCTTTGGCCAGTCGGCAACCATGTTCTCCGAAATAATCTTTCCGCTTTCAGCCTGCACATCCTTCACCTTTTCCTGTATCGTCCTTTTTATCAGAGAGAAGCGGTGAAACTTCTTTCCCTCCAATTATGAATAACATAGCCTTCACAATCCTTATTCAGGAGTTATGTTACACAAAGTTTATCCCCAGCCTGCGAACATGTATCCCAAGGTTTGGTCTGTCTATCCCAAGGCTTGGGATAGACAGACCAAGACCGGAGAACTCTCTTTACGCCTGTATCTGCCAACTTTCCCCTTTATACTTCGGAAGTTTTTCGCAAATAGTTTGGATATATTTTGTTAATGATTGAGACGGGAATAACTGAAGATTGAGACTAAAGTTCAAAGTCAGGCATACGGTTCTTTCATTCAACCTGCATCCCTCATAATCAGGAGCCAGAAGGAGCTACACTAATGAAAGAGTCGTGGCGCCAGAACTTTGCAAAATCAAGATTTGTGTGAAAATGCTGCCAGATAAAAAAGAAATGTATTACATTTGTTCCCAATTATAACCCCCATTACCAATAAGTATGCAAACATCAGACAGCATTGTCATCATCCCCACCTACAATGAACGGGAGAATATAGAGAATATCATCCGTGCCGTTTTTGCTCTGGAACATGGCTTTCACATCCTTGTCATTGAAGACGGTTCGCCCGACGGAACGGCAGACATCGTCAGAACCTTACAGCAAGAGTTCGCCGGACGCCTCTTCATGGTGGAGCGCAAAGGAAAACTGGGATTGGGAACAGCCTATATAGCCGGCTTCAAGTGGGCATTGCAACAAGACTATGAGTATATCTTCGAAATGGATGCCGATTTCAGCCACAATCCCCAAGACCTGCCTCGCCTCTACCGGGCCTGCTCCGAAGAGGGTGCCGATGTAGCTATCGGTTCACGTTATGTGAGTGGTGTGAACGTAGTGAACTGGCCCATGGGACGTGTACTGATGTCTTATTTTGCCTCCAAATATGTACGCTTCATCACCGGGCTGCCCATCCATGACACTACAGCCGGATTTGTATGTTACCGCCGCCAAGTATTGGACACTATCAATCTGGACGGTATCCGCTTCAAAGGATATGCCTTCCAGATAGAAATGAAATTCACCGCCTACAAATGCGGCTTCAAGGTAAAGGAAGTACCCGTCATCTTCATCAATCGCGAACTGGGCACCTCCAAAATGAACAGCAGTATCTTTGGTGAGGCTGTATTCGGAGTGATTCGGCTGAAATGGAACAGTTGGTTTCATAAATATCCTACTGTACGATAAGGCGATGAAGCGATAGAGTGATAGTATAGAATGATAAAATGAAGAGGTGACAAGCTTTGACTATAATAAGGTATGAAAAGAACATTGATACATAACGCTACGATTGTCAACGAAGGACAATCCGCGAAAGGTTCCGTAGTGATAGAAGACGGGCGCATTGCGGAGGTGCTGACCAACCGGAAGCCCCTCTCCGCACCTTGTGACGAAACCATAGATGCCACCGGATGCTATTTGCTGCCGGGCATTATCGACGACCATGTACATTTTCGCGACCCGGGACTGACCCACAAGGCGGACATCCTCACAGAAAGCCGTGCGGCGGCCGCAGGAGGTGTGACCTCCATCATGGATATGCCCAATACCACCCCGACAACCACTACGCTGGATGCCCTCAACGCCAAATTTGACCTGCTGAACGAGAAGTGTATCGTAAACCATTCGTGCTACTTCGGTGCAACAAACGACAATTACAGCGAGTTTGGCAAGCTGGACAAGCACCGCGTCTGTGGCATCAAGCTATTTATGGGTTCAAGTACCGGAAACATGCTGGTAGACAAGATGAACAGCCTGCTGAACATCTTCAACGGTACCGACATGCTGATTGCCGCCCACTGCGAAGACCAGGAAACCATCAAGAACAATCTTACCAAGTATAAGGAAATGTTTGCCGGAGAGAATGATATTCCCATAGGCAAGCATCCCTACATCCGCTCTTCGGCAGCATGCTATGCATCCTCTGAACTGGCAGTACGGCTGGCAAGAATTGCCGGTGCACGGTTGCATATTCTGCATGTGTCCACAGCCAAGGAACTGCAATTATTCAACGACTATTCACTTTCCGAGAAGCATATCACCGCCGAAGCATGCGTCGCCCATCTCCTCTTCACGCTCAGTGATTATCGCACGTTGGGTACACGTATCAAGTGCAATCCTGCCATTAAGAAGCAAGCCGACCGCGATGCTCTGCGTGCCGCCGTCGACTCCGGCCTGATAGACGTAATAGCCACCGACCATGCGCCCCATCTGCTCTCCGAAAAAGAAGGAGGTGCCTCGAAGGCCATGTCCGGCATGCCGATGATACAGTTTTCGCTCGTCAGCATGTTGCAACTGGTGGATGAGGGAGTATTTACACTCGAGACCATCGTTGAAAAGATGTGCCATGCTCCCGCACAAATCTACCGCATCAACGAGCGCGGCTATATCCGCGAAGGCTACCGGGCAGACCTTGTATTGGTACGTCCCGATACCCCGTGGGAAGTGACAGCCGACAAAGTTTTGAGCAAATGCGGCTGGAGTCCATTGGAAGGGCATACCTTCAACTGGAAAGTGGAAAGGACTTTTGCCAACGGACATCCCGTTTATAGTGACGGCATGGTGGACGACGCTTATCGTGGCGAGGAACTGAGATTTGGGGAGTGAAGGCTAGGAATTAAGGATTAAATGGGATGAAAAGGACAATACTGGCACCGGGGCATGAATTGCTTTCGTATCGGATTCATGAAGTAAGTCCTTACATCAACTGGATTTATTTCTTCCATGCCTGGGGCTTTCAGCCTCGCTTTGCAGCCATTGCAAACATTCATGGCTGCGACTCCTGCCGTGCACTTTGGCTGACGACCTTTCCCGAGGAGGAACGCAGCAAAGCTTCCGAAGCCATGCAGCTCTTCAAGGAGGCAAACAGAATGCTCGGCCGACTGGACGAAACAATCTCCATCCGTTGCATCTTCAGGCTTTGCCGGGCAAATGCAGACGGTGACAACTTATTGATAGAAGGAAGAACTTTCCCTCTGCTCCGCCAGCAGACACCCCAACCCGATGGCAGTCCATTTCTCTGTCTGAGCGATTTTGTACGTCCCCTCTCTTCGGGCACGCCCGACATCGTAGGACTTTTTGCCTCCACCATCAGTGAAGAGGCCGAAGAGACTTATAAAAGCGACCCTTACAAACATCTCCTTGTACAGACTCTGAACGACCGCCTTGCCGAAGCCGCCACAGAAAAGATGCACGAATATGTCCGCAAGGAGGCTTGGGGGTATGCCCCCGACGAATCCTTGTCCATTCCGGATCTGCTGGTCGAGAAATACCAAGGCATCCGCCCCGCCGTGGGCTACCCTTCCCTACCCGACCAGTCCGTCAACTTCCTGCTGGACGACCTGCTTGACATGGGACAGACCGGCATTACACTGACGGAAAACGGAGCCATGCACCCTCACTCCTCCGTCTGTGGCATGATGCTGGCACATCCCGCATCCCGATACTTTGCAGTGGGCAAGATTGGAGCAGACCAGTTGGAAGACTACGCCCGCCGCCGGGGAATGCCGATAGAGAATATGCGGAAATTCCTGGCAGGAAATATAGAAAGCGCATCATAATGCTGACAATTCGGTACATTGGAAAAAGAGCACACAGATGACACAGATTAAACAGACTTTCACTGATAATTCTGTTCTTCATGAATTCCTCACCTGTAGTCATCTGTCTCGGCTGTATCATCCGTGTGCCAAAGAAAAAATCCTTTTGAACTGTGATTTATCGCCCTTTTCCGCGACTAACAGTGCAAAAGCAACTCGAAAGAAGCGAAAAGATGGAAAATGCAGAACAAGAGTTTGTATCCGTGATACGGGAGTATGAGCGCGTGATATATAAAGTATGCTATCTGTACACCACTCCCAACGCTACCCTCAACGACCTGTATCAGGAAGTGGTACTCAACTTATGGAAAGCATTTCCCAAGTTCCGGCGGGAGTGTAAGATTTCCACATGGATATACCGTATCGCACTGAACACGTGCATCAGTTTTATCCGAAAAGAAAAGAACATCCCCGAAATCGTTACCCTCACCCAAGAGACCGACCGGACTGAAGAAACCGACGAGACACAAGCCATGCTACGGCAACTCTACCGGATGATAAACCGGCTGGGACAATTGGAAAAGTCCATCATCCTGCTCTATCTGGAAGAGAAAAGCTACGAAGAGATTGCCGAAATCACCGGGCTGACCCTAACTAACGTTGCCACCAAGCTCAGCCGCATCAAGGATAAACTGAAAAAAATGAATAAGGAGGAATAAATATATGGAACTGGATGAACTGAAAAAATCATGGAACGCACTGAATGAACAGTTGCAGAAAGAACCGATTGCTGATGAAAAGCAGATTACGGAACTGATTGCCGGCTACAAGGCAAATACCCGCAAAAGTCTGCGACGCCTCGTAGCCATACAACGATTCTCTATAGGAGTAGGCACGATATGTCTGGCTGCCCTTCTTCTTATATGGCTGCTACTGCCCACCTTCGGTTTCAACGAACTACTGCAAGCAAAGATTGTTCCTTTTTTAGGGTTCATTGCAATCAGCATTCTCGTAGGCATGTGGTGGGACTGGAAAACATACCGTTGGAACAAGAATACACATATTGAGGAAATGAGTGTTGCCGAGGTCAGCCGCCGCACGACCACTTTCCGCCAATGGACCAAATATGAGATAATAGTCGTCTCCATTTGGATTGTCCTTTTCAACATCCTTAATTATTGGGCGATGGAATACCATCTGATGTCCATCGGTGTGCAAGCCATGCTGATTACCCTCTTTGTAGTATTTGATGCGTTGATTATCTATATTCTCTACAAAAGGGTGATTTACAAACATCTGGACCATATCAAAAAGAACATTGAAGAATTGAAAGATATATGCACCGAGTAACTCTTGTTTTCATCCTTTTCCTTCTCATCCCCGACCTCTACATTTATCTGGTTTACGTAATAAGAAAAACCAGAAAGGCTTTTCTACGTGGCCTCTATTGGCTTCCCACCTTATTGCTGGCGGCAGGTTATGTCTACTTCATGTTCCTTACGGGCGACAACGCGATGTCAAACCATACGCAAGCTATAGGCAGACTGGCAATTACCATCATGTTGTTTGTTTTTCCCAAAACCATATTCATGCTCTGCTCGCTGGTGGGAGTACTGGCGCACTTCATCATCCGCCGTTGTCCCCGCAGTCCGTTCACTGCTATAGGAGCGGTTCTGGCAATAATCAGTTTCCTCAATATACTTTACGGGACTTTTGCCGGCATAACCCGTTTTGACATAAAAGAGGTGGAATACTGTTCTGCCGATATTCCGAAAGGTTTCGACGGCTACCGCATAGTACAGCTATCAGACATACACATCGGCAGCTGGCAAGGCAATCCGGAAGCCATCAAACAGCTGGTCGATTTGGTCAACAGGCAGAAGCCGGACCTGATTGTCTTTACCGGTGACCTCGTGAACCAGCAGAGTCATGAACTGGATGGTTTCCAAGAAATACTCTCCCAACTGCACGCACCGGACGGAGTATACTCCATCCTCGGCAACCATGACTATGGTTCATACTATCACTGGCAAAGTGGGAAAGCAGAAATTGCCAATCTGGACTATTTAATCCGGCAGCAGCAAGCAATGGGATGGAAACTGCTGAACAATGAGCACGACATCCTTCATCACAAAGGCGACAGCATAGCCCTTATCGGCGTGGAAAACGACGGTGAGCCTCCTTTCTCCCAATTTGCAAACTTGCCACAAGCCATGCAGGGCACGGAGGGAATGTTCCAAATACTGCTCAGCCATAACCCTACGCACTGGAGACGTGAGGTACTGCCCCAATCGGACATTTCACTGATGCTTGCAGGACATACCCATGCTATGCAAAGCATCTTGTTCGGACACTCCCTTGCCGAACTTATCTATCCGGAATGGAGAGGGATGTACTGCGAAGGCAAGAGGGCTTTGTACGTAAATATTGGCATCGGCTATGTAGGACTGCCGTTCCGGTTCGGGGCATGGCCGGAAATCACGGTACTGACGTTAGTGTCAATGCCAGATTAATTCACCCGGCCCCGTTCCTACATCCCACACGTTCACCATCTTAGATGTGCCACAAACCACTGCATGCCATTCTCCCACAAGAAGACCCGCTCCTCCCTGCCTTTCATAGTGGGAAAGCACCTGTTTCAGTTCCCCACTATTGTCTCCCGCAAAGTCCAGCACTTCCTCTATGCGTCGGTCTTCATCCGAAGTGCAGCCGGACAGCAGAAACAGCAGACAAATGCCTGCCGATAATATTCCTCTCAACATATCTTCCTATTTTGCATTACCACTTATTTTCAACCGTATCGGAGAAGCATCTGCATTACAATAGACGGTTATCATTTTGCTGAAGTATCCGGGATGGTCAGCCTTGTAGGTGACATGCAGACGCAGGCTCTCACTGGGGTTGACAGGTTCTTTGGAGTAATCTACAGAAGTGCAACCGCAGGAGGTGGTAACATCCGAAATAAACAGAGGTTTATTACCCATGTTCTTCAAGATAAAAGTTGCTTTTCGCTCTTCCTGCCAAGCGAAATCTCCCAATGAGGCAGCGGTTTTATCTATGTCGACCATAGTGTTTAGCACGTTACTTTCATTGATACTTCCCATTTTTTCACCTTGGATGATTTTCAGATAAAGTTCTTTCACTTTTGGGTTGTGGATGGGATTGCCGATAGCAAGCACTTTATTATCTTTATCCAACAAAAAAGTCCTAAATTTTTCATCTTCAGGAAAATGATTTAACTGGCAAAATAAATTTTGCACATCAAACACAATTGGTAAATTAAAAGCATCCCATTTCATTTTATAATCCAAGTCCTCAGTTCTTCGGGTTTGCAAAAAAAACAAAAAAGCAACCTTCTTATCAACGGAATCAACTTGCTGCTTCATCCCCATCCAATCCCTCAGATTTAATTTACAACTAAAGCACTCTGCAGAATCAATATAAGTAACAATCTTATAATCCCAATTGACATCTTTTACCACAGAATCTATTACATCCAAATCAGGAAAAAGGATTTCGCGTCCTTCCCATTTTTTCAATAATTCTAAAATCTTCCTATCGTTTTGATGCTGACATGAAGAAAAGACAAAAAGAACAAAGAGAAAATAAAAACATTTCATTTATCAAATACTTAATTCAATTTACTAAATTTCAAAACAAAGCCATCATTCCTAACAAACTGATTAACAGAATCAGGAAGTTCTTCATTCTCTGAATCTATATATGAAATTATAGTACCATTTGAATAACCACAGCCCACTCTCCTATCAATATCAGAGATTGCTTCACCCATATAGCATTTTTTTAATCGATAGTCTATCACAAAAGGCTTCGTTTGCCGATGTTGCCATATAAAGCCAATGATGTACTTATCTGTCACAGCTAATATTTTACGTATCAAGCAATAATTATCATAATTTTTCAGCTTGGTTTCTATATCAATTTTATCCTGATTAGGAACATTATCCTTACCAAAATCTATAAAAAAGACTTTTTCCAGTTCCCCCTTACGAGATAAGATATAAATATTATTATCTATCGTTTGATTATAAGCCAACTGACTACCTGCATCTGCAAACGTATAATTAGAAATCCAGTAAGCAGGATCAACAAATCTATCATAATCCAAATAAGTTTGACCAATTTTTCCCTTCTTATCCACCAATGCTATTTTATGCCCGGCTCCATCCCCTCGATTCCACGAAGAAAGCCCTAAAAGCAATGAATCATTATCCAAAGTTGCCAATATATCCGCTTCAAACGGTAACATACATTCTTCTACACACTCATAATCATTATTATATTGCAGCATTTTATTTAATCGTCCGTCCAGCACATATACATTCCCATTAGCATCCACATCAAAATCCGATAAATTGACATACTCTTTTGGTCCCTGCCCACGTATACCTACTTGTGCCAAATAATTCCCCATACAATCATATACTACCAATGAACGCATACGGGTATCTGCTATATAAATTTTATCATCTACCACTTTCATTTTGTCTATTCTACCTAATAGTTCTTTCACATTACCACTCTTCAACAAGACATATTCAGATTCTTTTTCATCTAAGATTTCCGACAAAACTCTCATTTCTAATGTAGTAAAATCTATCACTTCCATTGGAACAGATAAATGATTTTTTCTTTCTTTATCACATCCCCCTGCACCCAGTGCCCAAAGTACTAATATAAAAACAACATACTTCAATTTCATACGATACATAAATTAAGCATTATAAACTTGTCTCACAAAATAACAGTGAATAAAATTTTCAATAAGATTCCTCGCCTTAAACGACCAAGAACCTTATTGAAAACAGTTCATACCAACAGGCTATTGGCAGCCTGATGAATCTTTACAATTAACCGTATTGGTAGATTGACATTCCCCGTTTGACTTAGGTCCTCCACATGGTGCTGCTCCTTCAGAACCAGCCAATGCTTCTACATTAGCCTGCATCAAATCTGACACACCTTCTGTTTTCTGATTTGCATAAACCCCATAACCGGCAACAGCAGCAACTGCTGCAACAAGTGCTATTTTAAAAATCTTATTCATTTTAGCTTTTCTTTTAAATTAATTATAAAACAATATTTACCCCGTATCTATCCTTTCAACGGAACAGCAAACGCATTGCTTATTCTAACTAAATCACTATCTTTGCCAAAACCTCCTTTCCGGGTGGGTTACGGAACGGACGGTGCGAATGGGCCAACAAAGCGTTAGCCGTCCGCTCCTCTCCATCACCTTTTTATATATTTTCTATTTCGATTACGGAACAAGACGCTGTCCAGCCACACAGCTGTCCTTTTCAACTTGATAGCCTGGGGGATTTCCGTAAACGACAAGGATTCCCACAGGTTTCAACGTACAAGAGAAAAGGGAGAACAGCGACAAACTAATGAGACAGACTAATAACAAATATACACATGTTCCACTCCTCCTTTTGTAATAGGGCAAACAATTGAACCACTCCCTACACAGATAGTTGTATTTCCGCTTTCATCGGCAGCCAACGCTTCAATGTTTTCCAATAGTAAATCGTCTAACTTTTCTGAGCGATTGATTCGGGCATAGCCTAAAAACGAAAGGAGACAGACAATAGCCATCGTTCCTACTAATTTTACTGTAAAGTTTTTCATTGCATTTTATTTTAGTTATGGAAACAAAGGAAAAAGAAAGATTGGAAAGCACCAACTAAATGGAAAACAAATATACAGCTACGGGGCGTGAAAAAAAATTCACGCACCGGACGGAGTATATTCTATCCTCGGTAACCATGACTATGGTTCATACTATCACTGGCAAAGTCCGAAAGCAGAAATCGCCAATCTGGACTATTTAGTCCGGCAGCAGCAAGCAATGGGATGGAAACTGCTGAACAACGAGCATGACATCCTTCACCATAATGGTGACAGCATAGCCCTCATCGGTGTGGAAAACAACGCGAGCCTCCCTTCTCCCAATTTGCAAACTTGCCACAAGCCATGCAGGGTACGGAAGGAATGTTCCAAATACTGCTCAGACATAACCCTACCCACTGGAGACGTGAGGTACTGCCCCAATCGGATATTTCACTGATGCTTGCAGGCCATACCCATGCCATGCAAGGCATTACTCGGACACTCCCTCTCCGAACTCATCTATCCGGAATGGAAAGGAATGTACTACGAAGGAAACCGTGCACTGTATGTAAACATAGGCATCGGTTATGTGGGATTGCCGTTCCGGTTCGGGGCATGGCCGGAAATCACGGTACTGACGTTAGTGTCAATGCCAGACTAATTCACCAAGCCCCGTGCCTCCATCCCACACGTTCACCATCTTAGATGTGCCACAAACCACTGCATGCCATTCTCCCACAAGAAGACCTGCTCCTCCCTGCCCTTTGTACAATTGTGCAGCTTTAACAGGGCATTCGAAGGAACAAAATCGAACTCCACCACATCGCCTTCCGCAATCTTCCTGCCCAATGAGACCCAACCTTCCGTGCCATTCTGATAAAAAAGCTCATAACATTCGCCTTTCACCACATAATTATCATCATTGTGGGGTACCAACAGCATACCGCCCAGAGAAACCGGCCTGCCAAAATCCAACACAAGAGGAGCATCCTTCACAGAAGTGTAATAAAAGGTCAGGTTGTCATCATCCATAAGACTCTCTATGCCCAATGATTTCTTGGGTGAAACCGGAACCGAGGCAATCGCCCGCCTATAGTCCACTTCTGCCGTAAAGGCCGTATCAGCATAAAGGCGAAGTCCGGCAAAGTCCAAAACGCACCCGGCAGGCGGAAGCAACCGCACGTACCGATATCTTTTCCCACTCCGCATTCTCACGTAACGTTTCAGGCACAGAGAGCTGTCCCGCATCACAGCCAGTGTTTCGGCATCCGCAAAGTCGGAGCAGTCGCTACCCTCCACACGAAGCCCATTCATCCGGTACAAATGCCCCAGCAGATTGTTGGTCAACGGATATTTCCGGAACAGCCGTACCCGTTCTCGTCGCACCATATCGGGTTTAAACACAGATACCTTGTCGCCTTCCCACCTGAAAGCGAAACCGTTTTCCCGAAGCTTTCCATTTTCATCCGGAACCACCGGCATCAGAATCACCCCCGGTTCCACATTTTCCACACTGGCACATCCGCCTTCCATCCGGTAACTCCCAATCGGCACCCAACCCGCACTGAAAGAATGCACGGCAATGAAACCCTCCCTTTTCTCGCGAACCGGCACAAGCATCCTATTCTCTCCGAAATAATCTGCCGTCACGTCGCGCTCATACCGATTTCCATTGAAGATGGGCTTTTCCAGCCTGCTGAAGCAGGAACGATACACTTTACCTTTCGAGCGCAGGTTCTTCCAGTCGCGCCGTGCCTCTGACGTTTCAAATTCTATAGGAACGAACCGACCCGTCGTATCCTGCACAGACACCCAGCTGTGACTTAGGTTCACACCCGGAGAAAACTTGAGGTGGTCTGATGCAATAGGAATCCCGGCCGAACGAAACAGATAAATAATGAAGTCCGCATATTCACGGCATGTGCCCATCCAGCATTCGCGCAGGAAAGGCGCGCCGTAATGGGGCAAGTCGAAATCCACATTATACTGGTATCCGGCATTATTCGCATAACATTGCATGGCATCGGCAGCCCCTATCACGTCCGTCCCCCGGTACAGGGAATCAAGCAGGAAAACAGACCGCTCCATGTACTCCTTCCTCCACCGTTCCAAGGGTTCGTCTCCAATGCGGTAGGGCAATATGTATTCGCAGAAGTCCTCGAACGAATAGTGCCTTCCCCAAGGTCGTTGCCGCCAAGCATCAAAAGCAAGGTCGATGTTCTCTATCAGATAATCGGCAGTCATCACTTGGGCATCATAGACTTTCGGCAGAATCTTGTAGTTTATCTGTTTCCAACGATTTTCTCCCCTACCCGTCCGTTTTATCGCCCGCAGAGTATCGTGGATAGCACCCCAATCAGGAATATCATATGCATATTTGTCCTCCATGTTGGCTATCAGAAACCTGGCTGCTTTCAGTTTCAAGCCATCTCCTTGCCTTTCATAGTGGGAAAGCACCTGTTTCAGTTCCCCACTATTGTCTCCCGCAAAGTCCAGCACTTCCTCTATGCGTCGGTCTTCATCCGAAGTGCAGCCGGACAGCAGAAACAGCAGACAAATGCCTGCCGATAATATTCCTCTCAACATATCTTCCTATTTTGCATTACCACTTATTTTCAACCGTATCGGAGAAGCATCTGCATTACAATAGACGGTTATCATTTTGCTGAAGTATCCGGGATGGTCAGCCTTGTAGGTGACATGCAGACGCAGGCTCTCACTGGGGTTGACAGGTTCTTTGGAGTAATCTACAGAAGTGCAACCGCAGGAGGTGGTAACATCCGAAATAAACAGAGGTTTATTACCCATGTTCTTCAAGGTAAAAGTTGCTTTTCGCTCTTCCTGCCAAGCGAAATCTCCCAATGAGGCAGCGGTTTTATCTATGTCGACCATAGTGTTTAGCACGTTACTTTCATTGATACTTCCTATTTTTTCACCTTGGATGATTTTCAGATAAAGTTCTTTCACTTTTGGGTTGTGGATGGGATTGCCGATAGCAAGCACTTTATTATCTTTATCCAACAAAAAGGTTTGAAACATTAAGTCTGAAGAAAAATGGTTCAACTTGTTCAAACTATCTTTTTCATCAATACAAACCGGATAGCCAAAAGTTTCACGCCTTAAAATAAACTGCATTTCTTTCAACCGACGCGTACCCATAAAAAACAAAACCGGAACTTTTTTCTGTTCCAAATAAACAAGAAATTCCTTCCAAGCAGGAAACTGTGCTTTGCAACTGACACAACCCATTGAGTCTAAATAAGAAAGTATCTTATAAGGACTATCAAACAGCATATCCACTGTATCTTTACCAAACAGAGTAAATACATTTTTTTGAGGAAATAAGATTTCACGATCTTGCCAATATAACACCTGTTCATTAACAACTCCCTTCCTTTGACATGAAAAGAAACACATACATACCACAAAAAACAGTATCACAACTCTTACCATATTCCTTGAGCTATCAATCATTTTTCCTTCATATGAAACCACAATAAAACCATATTATCTTCTTCATTGAACTGTTTCGCAATATCAGCAGCCTTTTCACCCACCAATTCGGTCCACTGCACTGCATCATAATGTTCACGTGCCACCACTATATCATTTGGATATACATACCCTATCAGAGCGTGTCCCTCTACACCTACCAGATTAGAAAAAGGGAAAATTGACAAGACATCATTACGCACAACCGAACTTCTGATGCCTTCTTTTCTTCTCAACGAATAAAGGCACTGATATTCCTTATGGTGATTAGCATACGCAAAATACACAACATCATCAGTAAGCAAATACTTTCCCGGAAAAAAATAGTACCCACTACTGCTACTTGCTTGTTTATATTCATTCCAATTCTTATCCAGCAACAAGTTCTCCGGCACCTGCCTGTCACCAAAATCCAGAAAAAATGCCAACCGGCACGTTCCGTCATCATCAATTTCGTATATCCTGCCGCTATACGGAGAATGATAATATAACCTGCCGTTCAACTCGCTAAAATTATAATCGCTAATTATACTCGAATATTTTCCGCGCTCACGATAGAATCCGCGTTCCTTAATGACAAACAAACTATCTGTCCGGAAGATGGAATAATCTTCTATGGAAGCCAAATGCTGATTATCTGCATCCAAAGTACAAAATACGAAGTTATCCTCTGAAAAACGATGGAACCGAAGGCACAAGAACGGAAGCCTACAAGAACGAAGATACTTCCCATTCAATGTATAATAAATAAAACGACTCGTAAACTGGTCATATACAATCACCAGGCTATCTGTCACTACAAAATCTGTCGGTTCAGCATATTCCTCAGGAGCTTCCCCAAATGTGCCTATATTTGTCAGAAATTTCCCCTCCATAGAAAATTTCTTTATAGACTTCGACTTGTATCTGTCTAACAAGTAAATGGCATCTTTCCTACAAACGACCTTATTTATCGCTCCCAATAAAGCCTCCTCACGATTGTCAAGGCTGAGATAAGTAATAGAATCCACCCACGAAGATACATGCAGCCTTTCTTTCAAATCGCAATCTGCGACAACTATTGTATCAACAGCAGAACCCTTAACAGGCATATCCCGAACATCACGTTCTATTTTTTCCGGCACTACATCTGAAAAAATACTTAAAGGTTTCACCTTATCAGTTTTACAACTTCCCAATGCTGACAAAAAGAATATGTATAAAATAAAATATCTCATTTTAACTAAATTAAGAAATCTATTACCTGTTGGTTGAATTAAATTAGAGAATATTTTATCCGCCCAATCGGATGATGATTAACGAAATTGACATATTGCATGAACGTCATTGCTGCTATTTTGCCTGCTATGCGGGTGAAAAGACCGCA
>NZ_JABXJH010000066.1:0-18391 GCF_013373675.1 Bacteroides sp. L10-4 | reverse complement strand
TGGGAACAACACCGCACCTGGGTACGTTTCCATGTTCATTAACTCGATTTCCGGCAAAATCCTTGCAGATTCCGAGGATTCTGACGAAATTTGCTATGAAGTTGCGCATAAGCAGTGCAATAGTAGTTAACGGTGTGGTTACCACTAATTTAATAATAATCCGCAAATTGTGCAACTTTTTCATTTGTAAATATTTAGAATTTTAATTCAACCAACGGGTATTGTCTTTTAAATTTTTCATAACTCAAAATGTTTTAATTATTAATAAAAGGGTTAATAGAACGTTTCTATTGCGATTAATAGAACTTGAAATCTTCTTTGCTTGGTATCTTAAAATCCGGCATACCATTGTTGTCGTCTATAGGCTTAATTGGAGAATCGGTGGGGGCATATCCTCCCGATGCAACTCTCTGCTCTTTTTTTGTTAAAGGCTTTACCTTGTGTTCGATGTTCTTTTCCATTGTTTTTCTTTTTAAAGTTAATGTTTGAATAATGAATCTCTGATAGTAAGCGGTGTTGCAAGTACATTGCTGAAACCGATATCTGCATCGCAGATGCAACAACCGCCATACGTGTTGATACATTCTTCCAATGTGAGGGTTCTCATAGCTCGATTGACTCTTTTCCCCAATAAGGAGACATTACATTAAGTCGCTCCATATGTCTCCTGGCATGTTTATTGGTGGTATATTGTGGCAACATACTACTAAATCTTCCGGTCTTATAATCATTGGAGGTTTGCTTGAAAAAGTCTGTCTTGAAATCCCCTTTCCTGTCTTTAAGAGAGTGTGTTTGTGTTGCTGCTGTGTTTGTGTTGTTTTGACTTTTTGTTCAAGCACAGACTTTTTCAAGAATCTCCTTTATTTCCCTATCGGGGTGGTTTCCACAGATTGGGCCTGCTGCATCTGCCGGCTCTTATGAATTTGATGTCTTTCATTGTTCTTTGTTTTTTGCTGTTGTTGTATTTGTTTTAAGTTGATGTTGCAAAGTTAAGCGCTTCACTTTGTATCTTTTGTTAGGGTAATGTTAGTTTTACGTTAAACTTTCATTGTTCCTCAACAGAGCAGGGGCGGAAACTTTAGTGTGTTCTGCGGATATTGCGGGTTATAATACTTCTTTTTCGTTTTCATTGATTTTAGTCTTTAATTGTTGTTCTCTTGGTTTGATGTTGCAAAGTTATGGGCTTTGTTTCGGGACTAATGTTAGAGCAATGTCAGTTCTACGTTAAAGTTTACGTCTTTGTTTTTTGAGGATTTTTAGTTCTCATTTGGTGGCGTAAAGCTATTCTGGTATATTCTTTACGATGAGGATGTCTTTTCCGTTGATATTTATTATTTCATATACAACTCTTCCTCCAAAAATTTGCATTTCTTCTTCCTTGGTTAATTCAATAATAAGTTCTTTCATTGTTCTAATAATTTAAAGTTATACATTATTTCTTTCTTTTAATACCGCAAAAATATAAGGGAAGATTTTTATAATATGTTAGAAAAATGTCAGTTTTAGGTTAAAGTTTTAATTTAATTAATATCTTTGCAACGTAAATGAAATTAATGAAGAAACAAAAATATAAATACATTCGTTTGTTTACCTTTTTAGGTTTGATTGCTGTACTGTCATTGCAGACAGTATGGATATATAATACTTATATGCTTATAAGGTATAATATTCAGAAGGATTGTTGTGAGGTTTTGGAAGAGGCTATTGAAAATGAAATGAAAATAAGAATGGCATGTACTCCAGAAGGAACACAAGTCATAGGAGGTGAAGTGAATGGTACCATAAATCCGCTGACTTATTTTTGTGAGAACTTGTCTAATATGGGATATAAAATGTCTCTGTTAAAAGTGGATTCCATAGCATCTGCTTTGCTGAAGGAATATAGTATTGAAAGTAATTTTGTTGTTTGTACCATGAATCCTCAGAATGATAGCATTTTGCAAGTTAGTAAGAAAGAAAAATTACCTCTATGGGGCATCATAAAGTCTGCCCCATTTGCTATAAAATCAGATTCCACTGAAGCTGTACAACTTGTTCTTGTCAATCCTTATAAAGTATTTTTTGAACGTATGGGCTTGTTGATGATAGCCTCCTTTATCATGCTGGTTTTGGTAATCGGTTGCATTATCTATCAGATTAAAGTAATCATCTATCAGAAGAAAGTGGCCAAGCTTCGTGAAGACTTCTCATATGCTATGATTCATGACATGAAGACACCGCTTAGCTCTATCATGATGTGCTCTGATGCGTTGAATGACGAGAAGATAGAAAGTATGCCGGAATTGAAAAAAAGCTTTCTGGGAGTGGTGAAGTCCGAAACTGTACATTTGCTGAAGTTGATAAACAGACTGTTGACTATCTCGAGGCTGGAAAGCCATAAGTTGACGATGGTCAAGGAGAAAGTGCAACTGGAACCGATGCTTGAAAGAATAATGGAAACCTTTAAGGCAAAATCTACCAAGCCGTTGCATTTCACGTTAAACCTGCAAGCCAAGGAAGTGAATGCTGACAAGGAATATCTGGAAGAGGCTGTCTATAATTTGGTGGACAATGCCGTGAAATATTCTAAAGACGAGGGGGAGGTAGAGATAGAAATAACTTCGGAGTGCAGCGGAGGTTATTCCTGCATCAAGGTGCGCGACAACGGTATCGGTTTTTCTGAAGAAGATAAACGTAAGATATTTGATAAATTTGAGCGTGGTTCTGCCATCAAAAGCTCCCGTTTGGGCAAGGTCGCAGGGTTTGGATTGGGACTGAACTATGTGTATCGGGTGATGGAGGCACATGGAGGGACAGTGACGGCAAGCAGCGTGGTTGGAAAATTCAGTGAATTTACATTGTATATGTCAGCATCGGAGGAAGAGGATACTGAAAACAAAATGATAGATGGAAAACAAAATTAAATTGCTTTTGGTGGAAGATGATTCCATGTTGACCTATGTCGTAAAGAGCAGTCTGGAAGGACTGATTGGAGGATATGAGGTTATTACGGCTGTTAATGGGCAAGAAGGCTTGAAAGCATATCAGGAGTATCATCCGGATATTATTATCTCGGATGTGGATATGCCGGTGATGAATGGTCTTCAGATGGTGGAGCGCATCCGTGAAGTGGATGGAAATATACCTATCTTACTGGCTTCGGCGTTGGGCTCGCCCAAAGATGTGACCAGTGGATATAAGTTAGGAGCCGATAATTACGTGAAGAAGCCTTTTGTGGCTGAAGAACTGGATGCACATATACATGCTTTGCTTAAATTGAGAAAAGGACAGCCTTCGCGCAATGAAACAGATTGCTACCACTTCGGGCAATACACACTGGATGCCGCACACGCAACCCTTAGGAATGACAAAAACGGTGAGAAAACAGTGTTAAGTCGGCGCGAAGCTGGAATTCTCAGACTTCTTGCACGGAACAAGAATCAAGTAGTGAAACGGGGTGCTATTGTCAGCCACAATTGGGAGACTCAGGATGAAAACGACTACTTTATCTCGCGTAGCCTTGATACCTATTTGGTGAAACTACGCAAATGCTTGGAAGACGATCCTACGGTGTCCATAAAGACAGTCAGAGGGGTGGGGTTGATGTTGGTAGAGGAATAATTGAGTAGGAGTGTATCATTTTTTTATTGTTCTTCAATGCAGTATTTTGTTTGTTCAAGCATTTTCTATATATAGATAACTGTTTTAAAACTAATACTATTTGCTTATGCTTAAAAAAACGATTACTGCCTTAAGCCTACTTTGTATCCTTGCAGCCTGCCAGAGTGACGACAACTCTTCACCACAACCCAAGCCCCGCAAAGACATTGCCTTGACCCGTGTCGAGCAGGAGATGACGGATTTAGGAACGGATTTCGCTTTCCGTTTCTTTAATCAGGTTTGTAAAACTGAGGTGGAAAAGCCCAATCTGTTCATCTCTCCTTTGAGCGCTTCGCTCTGTCTGTCTATGATTGCCAATGGAGCGTCGGGAAACACACTGTCTGAGATGACAGATGTCCTGGGC
This sequence comes from Bacteroides sp. L10-4, assembly GCF_013373675.1. Taxonomy (NCBI): domain Bacteria; kingdom Pseudomonadati; phylum Bacteroidota; class Bacteroidia; order Bacteroidales; family Bacteroidaceae; genus Bacteroides; species Bacteroides sp. L10-4. The sequence goes on along the minus strand of NZ_JABXJH010000066.1, from coordinate 14,388 downwards.
TTTTCGGGCTATTCGTTGGAGGAAATGAACAACTATAATAAGAAGTTGGTGGAGGCGTTGCTCGATTTGGATAATACCACACAGTTGGGAATTGCCAATTCCATCTGGATAAAGCAAGGGTTCGGTGTTCATGACGACTTTGTAAGCGTGAACAAAAAGATATATGACGCGCAAGTGCAGGAACTGGATTTTTCCTCTCCCAAGGCTCCGGACATTATAAACAGCTGGTGTGCCGGGAAAACGAATAATTGCATAAAGAAGGTTTTGACAGAGATGCCTGCGAGTGCACGTATGTATTTGTTGAATGCTCTCTATTTCAAAGGAATCTGGAAAAACCAGTTCAAGAAATCAGATACGAAGGCAGAGCTGTTTACAAGTGTGGACGGAAGCCGGTCGACGGTACAGATGATGAATATGTCCAGAGAACGTTTCAATTATACGGAAAATGAATGCTTTTCCATAGCAGAGTTCCCTTATGGTAATGAAGCTTTCAGTATGGTAGTGCTTTTGCCGGCCGAAGGAAAGTCTTTGGAGGAATGTCTGCCGCAATTGACGGATGAGCATTGGCGGGAGTGGAACAATACTTTGTCAGGTACAATGCTGAATGTCAAGCTGCCACGGTTCGAACTGAAATATGACAAGGGCTTGATAGAAGATATGCAAGAAATGGAGATGAAGGATGCCTTCGACAGCAGGTGCGCTGATTTCTCTAAAATGTCCAATGAGGAATTGTTTGTCGACCTGTTGCAGCAATATACTTATGTAAAGGTAGATGAAGAGGGGACGGAAGCTGCGGCTGTGACTATCGCAGGAATGGTAGATGCGGCTGCTCCCGGTCCAAGTGCGGTCATTCCTTTCTATGTAGACCGTCCTTTCGTCTTCCTGATAAAGGAAAAGAGTACGGGAACCATTCTGTTTATGGGGAAAGTCACGAAACTGTAACTGCAATATATGTTGAAAGTAAAGGAAGGTGTGTCAAGAACTAAGATGTCCTTTTTGCTCTGACACACCTTCCTCTTTTCTTTATAACCGGTTCTTGTATATCTGCGCCATTGCCTTCTGATACTGGTTTTCCAGTTGCAGGAGGTTTGCCTTGCTTTGATAAACCACCGATATTTCAACGAAGTACTCAATCATACTGATTTGCCCTCCCATAAGTGCTTGTTTCAGCAAGGTGAGGTCTTGCTGCTGCTGGAAGGTGCACTCGTATTCCTCCATGGAAGCGTGCAGGTTCTTGGCCTCTTCATAGAGTTGCCACAAGGCAGAGCTGGCTTGCAGTGCGGCGTTCTCCTTTTGATAGTCTATGTTGAGCGCCTGTGTCTTGGCTATCTTGACCTTATTGCGGTTCTCGAAAAGCGGGAAAGAGAAGCCTACTACCACACCGTTCAGCGGGTGCCCTGATTCGGTATTTCTACGGTAACCCAGTTCCAGTTTGGGCAACCAGCCTTGCTTGCTTGCCGAAATCTGTTTTCGGGCAGCAGAACTTTCACCTTGCATGGATTGCAGGGTGGGGTCTGAAGCCAGCAGTTCGTCGACCAGTGGGCGGAAGTCGGCCGGCAACGGCACTGCCGGGTACTCTGTCAATCCGAGCGTTTGGGCGTTGGGTATGGTACCGGACATGGGACGTCCTGGTGTGAGCGGCTGGTTTCCGTTGAGGACAAGCAGCTCTTTCAGTTTATTGTTAAGTGCCGTTTGGTTCATGCGGGCTTCCGTGCGTACATTCAGCAACTCCAGATTAATTTTGTTGGTTTCCAGTGCATTGGCATCTCCCGTTTCCAGACGTCGGGTGTACATGGCCGACAACTCCTCTGCATTCTTCAACCGTTCGTCGAGCAGAGCTTGCTGGCGTTGCAGCATGATGATGTCCAGGCATACTTCCTTCGCTTGCAGTAATATCTGCTGGCGAAAGGCGGTGGCTTGTGCATCCAGTGCATTTGCCTTGAGTCGGTTCATCTTTCCTCGGGTGGCATAAAGCGTGGGGAAGTCGAAGCTTTGCGAGATAACCATTTCGCCAACTGTCTCGTCACTGTTCTTGGAGTCCCAAAGGTGGGCGTATGATAGTGTAGGGTCGGGGAGGTTGTTGTTGGTCTTGCTCTCCAGCTTTTGTGAGGAAATGAGGTGGAAGTTGGCCTGCAACTCCTTGTTGTTGGCCTCTATCTGCTGGAGTACGGCATCAATGCCGGATGTTTGTGCGCTCATCCCCGCAAAAGCGAGGATGGCAGCGCTGAATATGAAAAATCTTTTATTCATTGTCTGATGTTTTAGATTGTTGGTTATGGTGCATCATAAGGTAAACAATCGGAATGATGAAACCGTTCAGGAACGTGGATGTTAAAAGGCCGCCCAAGATAACCTTTGCCATCGGGCTTTGTATTTCGTTGCCTGGCAGATCGCCACTGAGAGCCAGTGGAATAAGTGCCAATGCACTGGATAGGGCGGTCATCAGGATTGGATTCAGACGGTCGAGTGAACCGCGGATAACGCTGTCGTAGACGTCATAGCCTTCTTCCTGCTGCAGGTGGTTGTAATGGCTGATGAGCAACATTCCGTTTCGGGTGGCGATACCGAACAGTGAGATGAAACCGATGATGGCGGGGATACTCACTTCGCCTGTTGTGATGAGTAGGGCGAACACACCGCCTATCAATGCCAGCGGCAGATTGATAAGGATGATGGAGCTCTCTTTCACACTGCGGAATTCATGGTAGAGGAGCAGGAATATCACCACGATGGACATGAACGAAGTAAGTGCCAGCGTGCGGCTTGCCGCTTGCTCGCTTTCGAATTGTCCGCCATATTCGATGTGGTACCCTTCCGGCAGTTTGATTTGTGCATCCATCTCGGCTTGTATATCGTTGACTACGCTTCGCAGGTCGCGGTCGGCCACGTTGGCGGAAATGACGATTTTACGTTTTACATTTTCGCGACTGATGGTGTTCGGACCCATGGTTGAGCGGATTTCCGCTACATAGTTCAGTGGAATCTTTTGTCCGTCACTTGTATCAATCATCAAGTTACGGATTTTTTCCGTTTCGTCGCGTAGGTTGTCTTTCATGCGTACGGTCAGGTCGAAACTCTTTCCCTTTTCGTAAACTAGGGAAACAGCTTCACCGGCCAGGCAGACATTGACAAACTCCGAAAATTCGGGCAGTGAAATGCCATATTTGGCAAGTATTTCCCGTTTGGGCGAAATGACAAGCTGCGGACGTTCAATTTGCTGTTCCACGTTAAGGTCGGCAATACCGGGAATGCCCTGAATAGCGTTCTTGATTTCATTGCCCAGAGTGAACATGCGGTTCAGGTCGTCGCCGAACAGTTTGATGGCGATGTTCGCCTTTGTACCGGAAAGCATGGCATCTATACGGTGGCTGATAGGCTGGCCTATTTCCACGTTTGCCCCTACAATGGTACCCAGTTTTTCGCGGACTTCTGCCACAAGCTCGCTGCGTGAGCGGTCTTTCAACTCAAACGGTGCCTCAATCTCGGAGACATTTACTCCCAGAGCGTGTTCGTCCAGCTCCGCACGTCCCGTTTTACGGGCCACGGTTTGTATTTCGGGGATGGAGAGCAGCAGTTCCTCGGCACGATGCCCCATCTTATCGCTTTCTTCCAGAGAGATGCCCGGAAGCGAGGAGATATTGATGGTGAACGAACCTTCATTGAATGGTGGCAGGAACGAGCGCCCCAGGGTGAAGAAACAGCCGAGTGCCACTACAAACAAGCTGATAGTACCTCCCAGCACCCCTTTCTTATGTCCCAATACGAAAGTCAGCGCTGTGCCATACCATTGTTTCATTTTGCGTGCCACGACAGAGTCACCGTTGGCATTGTTCTTCTCCTTTATTTTTTCTTTCCCCAACAAGTAGGAGCAAAGTACCGGCGTTACGGTCAGCGCCACAACGGTAGAGGCAATCAATGCCACGATGAACGCAATGCCCAGCGGTACCAACATTCTACCCTCCATACCGCTCAGGAAGAATAGAGGTACGAAACTGGCAATGATTATCAACGTTGAATTGAGGATAGGCATACGTACTTCTTTCGATGCATTGAACACCACCTCCAATATGGGCATCCGCTCTTCGGCAGGCTTCAGCCTATTTTCGCGCATACGCTTGTAGACGTTCTCCACATCCACGATGGCATCATCAACCAACGAACCGATGGCGATAGCCATACCTCCCAGGCTCATGGTGTTTATCGTAAAGCCCATATAGTGTAGGGCAAGGATGGAGGCAATCAGTGATAACGGTAGTGTCACCAGCGAGATGACTGTGGTACGTACGTTGGCAAGGAATAGGAAAAGCACGATAACAACGAAAATACCTCCTTCCAACAATGACTTTTGAACGTTTCCGATGGAACTTTCGATGAAACGGCTTTGACGGAAGATGTCAGTAGATACCTTTATGTCGGCAGGCAGGTTCTTCTGCAAGTCTTGCAGGGAGGCTTCCAGTTTGTCTGTAAGCTCCAGTGTGCTTGTAGCGGGTTGCTTGGTGACCGTCAGTAGTACGGCATGTTTGCCACGTTCCGATGCAGTACCCAGTTTGGGAAGTTTGGCTCCGATTTGAACATCGGCAATGTCTTCCAGCAGGATGGGGGCGCCGAAGGCTCCGTTGCTCCGTACCACAGCTTTGGCTATCTGGTCTACCTTGTCGGTAGAAAGTACGCCGCGTACGATATATTCATTGCCATATTCATAGAGCACTCCGCCATTGGCATTCAGGTTCATTTCGCGAGTGGCGTTCGTCACTTCGCTCAATGTCACACCGTAGTGGCGCATCCGTTCCGGATCCAACTGTATTTGATATTCCTTGATGTCGCCACCTAATACGGCAACTTGTGCTACGCCACCCGTAGAAAGCAGACGGGGGCGTATGGTCCAGTCGGCAATGGTACGCAAATCCAGCATGGAAGTTGAATCTGCCGTCAGACCAATAATCAGCATCTCACCTAAGATGGAAGACTGTGGTCCCAGTGTCGGTTTGCCTACATTGGCGGGTAATGATTCACTGACGACTGCCAGCTTCTCGCTGACAATCTGCCGTGCCAGGTATATATCCGTATCCCAGTCGAATTCTACCCAGACAACAGAGAATCCGTTTGTCGAGGAAGAGCGTACACGGCGCACACCCGTTGCACCGTTCACAGCTGTTTCTACGGGAAAAGTGACCAGTTGCTCCACTTCCTCTGCCGCCATACCGTTTGCTTCGGTCATGATGACCACTGTCGGCGCATTGAGGTCAGGAAATACATCCACTTCCGTATGCATGGCGGTATAAGTGCCGCCAATCAGCAACAGCACCGATGCTACCAGCACCAAGATGCGGTTTTGAAGAGAAAAAGCGATTATTTTGTTTAACATCTTTCTATTTACTATTTACAATGTACGATGTACAATTTGGCTACACGATTGCAGCTCTGTTAGTAGAATTATTCTTTTTTTCTCATGGCAATCTGCTTTCTACAAAGACCGTATTGCTGTTTTTCTCCTTGATACGGCATTGCAGAATGATACTTTGTAAGTTGTCAAATTGTACATGAGATTAGTGTTCATGACTATGTGCCGGAATAGCGTTTGTTGCCGATGCCAGTTTCACTTGATAGGCTCCTTGAGTTACGACACGGTTGCCTGCTTTTATGCCGGAAAGGATTTGTACACTTTCGCCATTGTCGGCACCCAGGGTGACAAGCTGTTTTTTGTAACCTTCTTCATCCAGTTGTAGGTAAACAAAGAAACTGCCTTGCTCTTCGGTCAGTGCACTGTGAGGAAGAGACAATACATTTTCCATCGGTGAGGATAATAAGAATACTTCTACAAACGAGCCGGGAATAACGTCTCCCTTATTGTCGAATTCAAAAGTCACCGGTACATAATATCCGTTTTCGCCCGAAGCTTTTCCATACGAAAGCATGCGCCCGCCTAGTTCTTTCAATGTATATACCTTATTATTATAAGGAGTACAGAAGTTGGCGGAACCGATGCTGTTTAGGTAAGGATAGTACTTTTCGGATACATCCGCACGCAGGAAAAGCTTTCGGTTCTGGGTGACGCTTACCAGTGGCTGGCCAATGCTGACGTAATCCCCTTCTTTCACCAACAGGTTCTTTACATAACCGCTGATGGGAGAGACAACTGCCTGGCCGCTTGCCGAATGGTTCTTTGCGACTGCCTCGTAACTGATACGGGCATTTTCATAAATCTGTTCGGCTTGTGCGAACTCCTTTTCAGATACGATTTTGTTGCCTACAAGCGCTTTCATACGCTGATATTCTTTCTTGGAAACCTCGTAGGCTATCCGGGCTTTCTGCACCGGGTCTCCGTCGGCCATGTTTTTGGATGACAATATCACCAAAGGAGTACCTTTGCTGACACTCATTCCTTCGATAACTTTTCCCTTGAAGGAAACCACGCCTGCTACTGTGGCTACGGCTACGCTCTCGTCTCCTTGGGCTGCCATTACCTGGCCGCTGGTCTTGATGACTTGATGGAAAGTACCCGGTTCAACAGTGCTGACTACCACGCCTGCAGCTTGTGCCTTTGCCGGTGGCAGAATGATTTCATCACTTCCTCCGGCATGGTTTTCATGCTCATGGTTGTGTCCCTCATGCTCATGGTCATGCCCCTCATGCTTGTGGTCATGTCCCTCATGATTGTGCTCTTCTGTTTCGTGATTATGTCCTTCGTGACTGTCTCCGGACTTGCTGTTGCAGGAGCCTAAAAGGAATAACCCCAAGACTCCCATGAAAATAACTTTTTTCATGATGATATTTGTTCTTACTTTTTGATTTTGAATACAAAGTTAGGGCATAGGGTATGCAACCAAATTGCATTGTTCCTTATGCCGGATAGAAATCTGTCCCGGTGATGTCCCGACAACAGTTAAGCAAGAAGAGACGGAGGGGCACGAAGCCCCGTAGCACATGCGATAAATGTGCTATGAAGAGATTCCAGATAGATACATTCCTGCCTGCTTATGTCAAATTCGGGTAGGGTGAGTAACTTGGAAAAAGGCTCAATGAATAGGATTACTGCCCACAAGGCATCCGGATGTGAATATACATCATCGGAGGAGCAGGGCGTCTGTTGTACAAAATGGGTTGTCATGCATCCCGTGTTGCGACAGCAGTGTTCGTTGTCTGGGCTATGATGCTGTCCGCAGCAATCGGCGGTGATGTCATTCTTCATGCATATTATTCCGTCGGCATGATGATGGTGGGGAATGACGGGTATCATCAGCATTATCAGGCTGATGAAAAAAAGAATATAGGTTATGTACTGTTTCTTTTTCATTCCTCTATCTTTGGACGGATGCAAAGATAGAGGTTAATGGCTTAATTGCCAAATGGAAAATGCTAAAAAGGTGTGAATAACATATTCAATCCCTCGTTCTTTCATCGCTTCCTCTTCCGTTTGGCCAGTTCGGAGGACAATAACTTCCCGCCCTTGCCAAATCCTACTTATGGTGGCATCATATTGTTTCATTTTCATATCTCTTAGTTGAGTGTTTAGTAAAATGAAAATCATATGTATCAGCCATTTGTTCGGACGCTGGATTCAGCGGATGCTTATCGTTCCAGTTCGCGGAGGGAGTCCATTTTCTTCTTTTCGAGGAATTCGTAGATGCCGCTCAAGTGTTCTTTCACTTGTTTGTTGCCGAATTCATATACCTTGCTTACCAGTCCATCCAGGAAATCACGGTCGTGGCTGACGAGGATAAGGGTTCCGTCAAAATCCATAAGAGCCTGCTTCAGGATATCTTTGGTTTTCATGTCCAGATGGTTGGTCGGTTCGTCCAGTATCAGCAGATTCACCGGTTCGAGCAAGAGTTTTATCATGGCGAGGCGTGTGCGCTCTCCACCCGAAAGCACCTTGACTTTTTTCATGGACTCTTCGGGACCACCGAACATGAAGGCGCCCAGCAGGTCGCGTATTTTATTACGGATTTCCCCTTTTGCCACATCGTCGATAGTCTGGAACACGGTCAGGTTCTCATCCAACAGCGAGGCTTGATTCTGTGCGAAATATCCAATCTGCACATTGTGTCCTATGGTAAGGGTGCCTTCATGCTCTATTTCCTTCATGATACACTTTACCAACGTTGACTTTCCTTCGCCGTTTTTGCCGACGAAAGCAACCTTGTCTCCCCGTTCTATGGTGAGGTTGGCATTCTTGAAGACCACGTGGTCGCCGTAGCTTTTCCCTACCCCTTCCATGATGACGGGATAATTGCCCGAACGGGGGGAGGGAGGGAATTTGAGGCGCAACGCAGAAGTGTCTTCTTCGTCCACTTCCAGCAGTTCCAGTTTCTCCAGCATCTTTACGCGGCTCTGCACTTGCAGGGTCTTGGAGTAGGTGCCTTTGAACCGTTCGATGAATTCCTTGGTTTCGGCAATAAACTTCTGCTGGTCATCGTAGGCTTTCTGCTGCTGTTCGCGGCGTTCCTTGCGGAGTTCCAGGTATTGGGAGTAGTTTACTTTATAGTCGTATATCCGCCCCATGGTCACTTCAATGGTACGGGTGGTGATGTTGTCCACGAACTTTCGGTCGTGGCTGATGACGATGACAGCCTTTCCGCTACTGATAAGAAAATCTTCCAGCCATTGTATGGATTCTATGTCCAGATGGTTGGTAGGCTCGTCCAGCAATAGTACGTCGGGTTTCTGCAGTAACAGTTTGGCAAGTTCGATGCGCATGCGCCATCCACCGCTGAAGTCACTGGTCTGGCGGTTGAAGTCTTCGCGTACAAAGCCCAATCCGAGCAGTGCTTTTTCCACATCCTCCTCGTAATTGGTGGAGTCGATGGCATAGAACTTTTCGCTTAAGGCAGAGACGTTCTCGATAAGTTCCATGTAGCTATCACTCTCGTAGTCGGTACGCGTTTCCAGTTCCTTGTTGAGGCGCTCTATTTCGGCTTCCATTTCATGCAGATGGGCAAAGGCTTGCGCCGCTTCCTGGAATACGGTACGTCCGTCTTCTGTCATAAGGTGCTGTGGAAGGTAAGCTATGACACTGTCTTTGGGGGCTGAGATCTTTCCGCGGGTAGGTTGTCTTGCACCTGCCAGAATTTTCAACAATGTACTTTTCCCCGCTCCGTTTTTGCCCATCAGGGCGATACGGTCTTTTTCATTGATAACGAAAGATATGTCACTGAATAAAGTAGTTCCGCCGAATTCTACGGCCAATCCGTCTATAGAAATCATTATATGTTTTTTTATGAGCTGCAAAGATAGTGTAAATTGAGTGCAGAACTTTCATGCTTGCATGAAAAACTTATGCCGAGATGCAGCTTATCTTATTTTAAAGATAGTGCGATTATCTTATTTTTATATCTTTTCCCCTATATAAACAATACGTATAGGCCATGAGAATAGAAAAAGTATCAGTATTGCAGTGATAATCAATCTATTCTAGCTTTATTCTTTTTTATCAGTAATAAAGTATCACTTTATTACTGATAAAGTGTTGCTGTATTCCCGATAAAGTAGTACTTTATTGGCGATAAAGTGTTGCTGTATTATAGGTAAAGTGTTACTATAAAGTGCTTGCTGCATACCGATGAATGCTGTGAACCCTATGTCAATTTGTATTGCATACAGTAGAATAATACATTCATCACAATCGTCCTAATGGTTAAGAGACCGGTTTTTCTTCACAAATTCCATCTTCAGTTTTGCCTCTTCCATGTTTTTCTTTATTTCCGTCATGGAAGAAAGCAGTTGTGCCAACTCGTAAATACTTGCAAGCGCCTGGCGGTCGGTGGCAGTCATGGTGACGGAGTAGGGACGTTCTCCCAAATAGTTGACTTTAATGTTCTTGTCCTTGTTCAGATAGAGAAAGCCCATGACATTTCCGTCTTCTCCCAGTTTGAAATCAGCTTTTTCAATCTTTTCACCGAGATTGGTCGTTTCATAGCTATCTTTGGCGGCGGGCGTCTCGGCAAAACTGCCGTCGGGAGCGGTAACCTTGACGGCCACATGGTGGATGTTATGGGCTCCGCAATAGATAGAGGTCATGCTCATTATACCGTTTTCGTCTACCTGGAAGCGGAGGAAAGAACGGTGCAGATTTTTTTCTATCACTTGGGACGGATACAGGTAATTGCCTATATTCTGGTATTCGGCATCTTTCTCAAAGGTATATTTCCCTTTGATTGCAGCGAATTCCTTTTGCTTGGCTTGAAGCATGCTGTCAAGATAGGCCATACTCTTTTCCTGCTCTTTCAGCTCCACTTCCTGCATCAGGCCGATACCTGCACGGCGAGTTTCAAACGCTTTGGGATAGAGTATCTTGATACTGTCAATCAGAATCTTCGCTTCATTGTAGTTGCCGAGTTCAAAAGCTGTGCGGGCAGCTTGTAGTTTTTCACCGGCTTTCTTCTCTACATTTTCGCAAGAGAAGAGCATGCAGCACAGGCATGCAAGGAGTATTACTTTCTTCATATTTGTTGTTCTTGGAGTTAGAGTCCACAAAAATAGAAATAATATCTTTATCTTTGCAGCATTTTAATGTGCAAATGTGCTAATAGACCATTGACATATTTGCGTATTCATTACATTAGCGCATTATTTATGATAGATTTGACGGCAGAAGAACTGAAGCAATATTTTAGTGATGATATATTCAAGCGGATATCCGAAACGGCTGATGAATTAGGATTGGAATGTTACGTAGTCGGTGGATATGTACGTGATATTTTCCTGCAACGTCCTTCCAAGGATATTGATGTGGTGGTGGTAGGCAGTGGCATTGCCATGGCCGAGGCGCTGGGTAAGCGTCTGGGGCGTGGGGCGCATGTTTCCGTCTTCAAGAATTTCGGTACGGCACAATTGAAGTACTATGGTACGGAAGTTGAGTTTGTGGGTGCAAGAAAAGAGTCGTATACGCACGATTCACGCAAACCGATTGTAGAGGACGGTACATTGGAGGATGACCAGAACCGCCGTGATTTTACCATCAATGCACTGGCTGTCTGTCTGAACCGGGTGCGTTATGGCGAGTTGGTCGACCCCTTTGGCGGTATTGGAGACTTGAAGGAAAAGACCATCCGGACACCGCTTGACCCTGATATAACTTTCAGCGACGACCCTTTGCGGATGATGCGCTGTGTCCGTTTTGCTACCCAGTTGGGATTCTATATCGATGATGACACATTCGATTCACTGGAACGGAACCGGGAACGTATCTCCATCATATCCAAGGAGCGTATTGCAGACGAGCTCAACAAAATCATTCTGTCGCCTATCCCCTCCAAGGGCTTTATTGAGTTGGACCGGTGCGGCTTGTTGGAACTGATATTCCCGGAACTTGTGAAGCTGCAAGGTGTGGAGACGCGCAACGGACGTGCCCACAAGGACAATTTCTACCATACACTCGAAGTGCTCGACAACATCAGCAAGAAGACCGACAACCTCTGGCTGCGCTGGGCGGCTCTTCTGCACGACATAGCCAAGCCTGCCACCAAGCGTTGGGAACCCCGTGCGGGCTGGACGTTCCATAATCATAACTTTATCGGCGAGAAGATGATACCTGATATTTTCCGCAAGATGAAGCTTCCTATGAACGAAAAGATGAAATATGTGCAGAAGATGGTGGGGCTGCACATGCGTCCCATTGTGATAGCGGATGATGTAGTGACCGACTCGGCGGTACGCCGCCTGCTGTTCGAGGCAAGCAACGATATAGACGACTTGATGACTTTGTGCGAAGCCGATATTACCTCCAAGAATATGGAGCGCAAGAAGCGTTTCCTGAACAACTTCCAACTGGTGCGCCAGAAGCTGAAGGACTTGGAGGAACGCGACCGCATCCGTAACTTCCAGCCGCCGGTCAGCGGGGAGGAGATTATGAGTACTTTCGGCCTCTCTCCCTGCCAGCAAGTGGGTGCCTTGAAGAGTGCCATCAAGGATGCCATCCTGGACGGGGTCATTCCTAATGAATACGAAGCCGCCCGTGCATTTATGCTGCAACGGGCGGAAAAGATGGGATTGAAAGAGATCAAGTGACATTATTCTTCGGCCTGGAACTTGCGGCTTACTTTCATCAGGTTGATGGTGTAGGTCACTATGTTCTGGGCTTCTTGTATCATTGTCAGATAGACCATGCTCACCTTGATGCTGCCATTCTGGCTCTGAATGCGTTGCAGTTCTTCGCGTTTCAAGTGCGACAGCTCGCCGTTTAGATGGTTGGCTTTGCGAATCTCGGTCTCAAGTTCGTTATAGTCGTTCGTCTCCAATTTGTGGCGGCATACTTGCAGCAGGTAGCAGATGTCTTCTGCAACATCTGTGAACTCTCCCTTTTGAATGGCATCCAGCGGCTTGAAGTTGTTGTCGATGTGCTCCAGACACGGCTCGCAAAGACGGCCTACGCTGTACACCAGTTCGCTGGCAAAGTCATTGCCCTGGTAGTAATAGAGTCCTTTCTCCAGTACGGTATTATTGTCGAGGCGGCACATGGCAAGTGTTCCGGTGCGTTTCATCTGCTTGATGAGTTGTTTCTCGAACTTTACCGCTCCCATGGCACGGCGCAGTCCGCGCAAGTTCTCGTGCAGGAAGGAAGTGACGGTGCGCTCGAAATTCTCTTCTGTGAATTCCATTATCTTCACCAGTTCCTCGCGGGTATGCTTGCGGAGCAATTCAACTACTTCGTTATTGTCCGTACTCTTCATCAATTGTTTCAGAGTCTCGCTGCCTTTTTCTTTCTCTTTGCGCTTCTTGTACATCACTTGGCTGCGAATCAGCATGAAGACTGCCAGACCAATCAGTACCAGAATGGCAATCGTACCACCGAAATGGATAACCAATGCCACGAAAAAACAGATGGTGAATGCTGCTCCGGCAGTGATGAACCAACCGCCGATGACACTGAGCACACCCGTAATGCGGAATACAGCCGAGTCACGTCCCCAGGCACGGTCGGCAAGCGAGGTACCCATTGCCACCATGAAGGTGACGTAAGTAGTGGAGAGGGGTAATTTCAAGGAAGTTCCCAAGGCGATGAGCAGACCTGCCAATACGAGATTGACGGAGGCGCGAACCAGGTCGAAGGCGGCACCGTCGGCTATGATGGCTTCATCTTTCTGGAATCGTGTGTTTATCCATTGTTTGCTGCTTTCGGGCATTGTTTTGGATATTCCGTTAGCCAGGGTCATGCTGAAGCGTACCAGCGTACGGGCTATCGGGGTACTTCCGAAGTTCTCTTCGCCGTCGTCTTGGCGGGCAAGGTCAACGGAAGTCTTGATGACGTTGTGGGCTTTCTTGGATGTGCAGAGTGCATAGACCATAATCGTGCCTGCACCGATAAGGAAATACCATGGGGTTTTGGCTGCACCGAGGAGTGAGGACATCAGGAATCCGTCGGGACCGGCGGCCGTACCATTGGCTGTATAGTCAATAAATGAGGAATATCCTGCGAGGGGGATACCGATAAAATTCACCAAGTCATTGCCGGCAAAGGCAAGGGCGAGGGCGAAAGTACCCATCAGAACCACTACTTTGAAGACATTTACCCTGCACCAATGCAGTATCTGCATCAGTATGGTAAAGAATACAAAGAAACCGGTTATCAGCAATGCGGTATTGTCGTGTATCCATTGCTTGTTTTCAGGGGTCATGAATGAACTGTCTTTCAGCCCCTTTATCAGCATGAAGTAGATGATGCTGGTGGTAGCTATACCGCCGAACAGTGCAATGCTGTATTTCATTTTCTTCTTGTAGTTGAAGGTGAACACGATACGTGCCAGCCATTGCACCAACATACCGAAGAAGAAGGCGATAGCGACGGACAGGAAGATACCCATGATGACAGACAGTGCCTTGTCGGTATTGATGAGGTCACCCAGGCCCAGTGTATCGCTATTATAGACCTTGATGAGTGCCAGTGCGAACGTACCTCCCAGTAGCTCGAACACCATTGATACGGTAGTGGAGGTCGGCATCCCCATCGTGTTGAAAACGTCAAGCAGTACAACATCCGTCAGCATGACCGCAAGCAGGATGCACATGATTTCGGCAAAATAGAAATGCTGCGGTTGGTAGATACCATGCCGTGCAATATCCATCATGCCGTTGGACAAGGCTGCTCCGATAAATATACCTACGCCTGCAATGAAGAGTATGGTTTTGAAGGATGCTGCCTTTGCCCCGACAGCGGATTGCAGAAAGTTGACCGCATCGTTGCTTACACCTACCACGAGGTCGAAAATCGCGAGTACGAACAGAAAGATAACAATACCCAAATAGATTGTTTCCATAAACTATGTCACTACTGTCCAATAAAAGTTAGCTAATCGGTCTTTGAAATTATTGAAATACAGTCTTTTAAGCAGTCCTTTAGAATGAAACGGATTTGAATTCGTAGCTTAGCGGTCAAATTGAAGGCCGCTTATG
>NZ_JABXJH010000065.1:0-21091 GCF_013373675.1 Bacteroides sp. L10-4 | reverse complement strand
CTGCGGTCTTTTCACCCGCATAGCAGGCAAAATAGCAGCAATGACGTTCATGCAATATGTCAATTTCGTTAATCATCATCCGATTGGGCGGATAAAATATTCTCTAATTTAATTCAACCAACAGGTAGAACAATAGGCATATTTACCCGATACACGGAAAATTATGCGTATCTTCGCTCTCGCAAACAAGGGTTCTTTGAGATGGCAGAAGCAAAATCAGGGTGGATTCCGTTACGTTTTCACCACCGGATTGACACTAAAAAAGGCAACGGATAGGTAGCAAAATTACCTCATAACCTCTCAATATCCCGCTTTTTTGGAGAAAGGAAGAATACAGTCATTCAACACCCAATTCCTTTAGTCTCCAACCACTTACTTTATTCCACCAAAATCTGCCTGAATCTCACGAATTCTTCGTATATTTGCAGATATAATCATTCATTAAAAAAACAAGCAATGAAAAAGTTTACTTATCTGCTCGCTGTAGCCGCTGTATGTACAGCTTGTAACAGTGGAAACAACGGTTACACCGTAACCGGAACTGTAGAGGGTGCAGCCGACGGCGACACCGTATATCTGGAAACCGTGAAAGGACGCCAATTCGTCAAATTGGACTCTGCTGTCATCAAAGGTGGTACATTCACCTTCAAGGGCACGCAAGATACCGCTGTCAACCGCTACATCTCTTACAAAGCTGCAGGAAAAGACGGCGCAGCCATCGACTTCTTCCTGGAAAACGGCAAAATCAAAATCAACCTGTCGCAGGAGAACAACTCCGCCACCGGTACTGCCAACAATGATGCCTACCAGGAAATCAAAACCCAAATCAACGGCCTGAACAAACAGATGATGAACATCTACGAATCCATGTCGGACACCACACTGACCGCCGAACAGCGCGAAGCCAAAGGCAAAGAGATGAAAGATTTGGAGAACAGCATGATATCTGCCATCAAAGCCGGCATCAACAAGAACATCGCCAATCCGGTCGGTGTACTCCTGCTGAAACAGAACTACTACTACATGGATGTGGCAGACCTCGACCCGCTGATGCCCCAAATCCCTGCTGCTTACGACAACGACGAAGCCATCGTCAAGATAAAGAACAACGTCGAAAAGATGAAAGCCACTGCCGTAGGCCAGAAGTTTACAGACTTCGAGATGCAGACCCCGGAAGGAAAAACCGTGAAGCTGTCCGACTATGTAGGCAAAGGCAAAGTAGTCCTCGTTGACTTCTGGGCAAGCTGGTGCGGCCCCTGCCGCCGCGAGATGCCCAATCTGGTGGAAGCTTACGCCAAATACAAGAACAAAAACTTCGAAATCGTAGGCGTATCTCTGGACCAGAGTGCTGACGCATGGAAAGAAGCCATCAAGAAGCTGGGCATCACTTGGCCGCAAATGTCCGACCTGAAATACTGGAACTGCGAAGGCGCACAGCTTTATGCTGTAAGCAGCATCCCCCACACTGTGTTGATTGACGGCGAAGGAACAATCCTTGCACGCGGACTGCACGGTGACGAACTTCAGGAAAAGATAGCCGAAGCCGTCAAACAATAAAACCGGACACACCGGAAACTAAAAGAGAAGTGCGGCACTCCGTCAACCGGAATGCCGCATTTCAGTCAACGAAATATGTTATTTTCAAGAGAAGATGCGTGCTGCCATTTCCATCCCCAGCCGCACAGTCTCCCACTGTTTTTCCTCATCGGCCCCTGAAGGGGAAAGAAGCGCATTCGCATCCGGCAGGCACAAAGTGAAACGTTTCAAGGGAATATAATTCAACACACTCTCGGTCTTCGCCTGCAATTCATCCAGTTCATCTTCGTGGGGATAATGGGACAGCACGAAACCGAACACCGCCTCTTTCTCGTGTATAAACCAAAGCAGACGGTTGCGGTCGCACGCGCCACAGTCGTAATTCAGGAAATAGGCATCGGCCCCATGCAGCTGCACCAGCATATCCGTAGGTGCATGGAATGCGACATACATCCCTGCAGGGCGTTCGCGCAAGACACGGTTATTCAGCCGGACAGTATCTTCCATTATTACCGAATGCACCCCGTCGAACTGGACGTAGCGGCAACCTGCATCATAGAGTTGGGTAAGCAAAGATTTGTAGCTGGAAGCAATATCATCCGTCAGCAGCCGGACGTCGGAGTAAACGTTTTCTATCTGATTCCGCTTCACGCGTTGGATAATCTGAGTGAAGAGCTCTGCCGGCGAAGGGATATGCTGTTTCTTCATCACCTCCCCGCCCGCAATGGAATCAAGAAATGCGAATTCTTCCAGAACAGGATGCCGCCGTAGCAAGCCGAGGCGTCCTGTAATCTCCAAAGGAGAGTGTTCGGAGAAAGGCCGGCCGTCTTTGAAACGGATACCCTCCCAGCTTTCTAAAAAATCACGACTTCGGAAACCACCGTCGGAAACCACCTTCATGCCTCCCTGTTTCAGCCGTTCCACAAGATTGCGCACTTCCGCATCTTCAACTGCCCGCAAGTCCTGCCGGCTCACCTGCCCGTTCTGATATTGCTCGCGGGCATCCTTCAATGCACGAGGTACGCAAAAAGCCCCGGCTATATCAACTTTAAACGGAGGAAATACATTTGCCATGTTCATCCTTTCTTTGATTATTATGATAACGACACTTTTGCCCCGATACGATGAGCAGCAAAGCGATACAATCGAATGGCAACAAGAAGTATTATCAAGGACTAAAAAACTTACATAAACCAATTTATTGCAAATATAATTAAAGAATCCGAGAATTCACAATCCGCCCCAAAGATTTATTTTCATTTGACACTTCGGAATCAGATGTTGTATACGCATGCAGCAATAGCCGGCAACGAACAACTTTAAAAATCATTTCCCATTGAAAGTTTTCCACTTCTCATTGCAACACTATTAATTATCAGAAGGTTAACACTTTTTAAATCACAAAAAGTTTTCCAAAAAGCAAATCCTATCAATAACTGTAATACCTTTGTTCCCGCAATTGAACTTAAAGATATAGTCACATTCAAGCATAAAAGGTTATGATACAAACAGTACTCAAACGCGACGGACGCGTCGTCGGATTCAACGAAGAAAAAATAGCCACCGCCATCCGGAAAGCCATGTTGCATACAGACAAGGGGGAAGACCTGCAACTGATACACCAGATTACTGACCGCATCTCTTTCAAGGGAGATTCGCAGATGACGGTGGAAGCCATTCAGGATTTGGTGGAAGTGGAACTGATGAAGAGCAGCCGCAAGGACGTAGCCCAGAAGTACATCACCTACCGCAACCAGCGAAGCATTGCCCGCAAGGCAAAGACGCGCGACATGTTTCTGGAAATCATCAACATCAAGTCCAACGACATCACACGCGAAAACGCCAACATGAATGCCGATACCCCGGCGGGCATGATGATGAAGTTTGCCAGCGAAACCACCAAACCTTTTGTGGACGACTATCTGCTGAGTGAGGAAGTGCTGAACGCCGTCACCCAGAACTATCTGCACATCCATGACAAGGATTATTATCCCACCAAGAGCCTGACATGCGTGCAGCATCCGCTGGACCATATTCTGAAATACGGTTTCTCTGCCGGACACGGCGAGTCTCGCCCGGCCAAGCGCATCGAAACTGCCAGTATCCTGGGATGTATCTCGCTGGAAACAGCCCAGAACGAGATGCACGGCGGACAAGCCATCCCTGCATTCGATTTCTACCTTGCCCCCTACGTGCGCAACAGTTTCATCGAGGAAGTAAAGAACCTGGAAGAACTGAACGGGAAAGATTACTCCCATCTCTATCAGAAGGAACTGGCCGACTATCTGCTGCAGCCGTTGGACGGGCTGACGGGTGAAGACCGTATCGTGCAGCATGCCATCAACAAGACCGTATCGCGCGTACACCAGTCCATGGAGGCATTTATCCATAACATGAACACCATCCACTCACGCGGCGGCAACCAAGTGGTGTTCAGCTCCATCAACTACGGAACAGACACCTCCGCCGAGGGTCGCTGCATCATCCGCGAACTGCTGAAAAGCACCTATCAAGGAGTAGGAAACGGAGAAACCGCCATCTTCCCCATCCAGATATGGAAAAAGAAACGGGGCGTGAGCTATCTGCCGGAAGACCGCAACTACGACCTCTACCAGCTGGCCTGCAAGGTGACGGCACGACGTTTCTTCCCTAACTTCCTGAACCTGGACGCCACCTTCAATCAAAGCAAGGAGTGGAAAGCCGATGACCCGAAACGCTACCTGCACGAAGTTGCCACCATGGGATGCCGCACCCGCGTATTCGAAAACCGCTTCGGACCGAAAACCTCCATCGGGCGTGGAAACATCTCTTTCTCTACCATCAATATCGTCCGTCTGGGTATCGAGTGCATGAACATAAAAGACAAGGAACAGCGTATCGCCCGATTCTTTGCCAAGTTGGATGCCATGCTTGAGGTGACCGCACGCCAGTTGCACGAACGCATGGAGTTCCAGAAGACTGCCTTCGCCAAGCAGTTCCCGCTACTGATGTCCGCCTTGTGGATAGGCTGCGAGAAGTTGAAACCGAACGATACGATTGCCTCCGTCATCAACCAGGGAACATTGGGAATCGGCTTCATCGGGTTGGCCGAATGTCTTGTGGCACTACTCGGAAAACATCACGGAGAATCTGATGAAGCCCAGGAGCTGGGACTGAAAATAGTGACCTACATGCGCGACCGCGCCAACCAGTTCTCCGACCAATACCAGCATAACTACAGCGTGCTTGCCACTCCTGCCGAAGGCTTGTCGGGCAAGTTCACCCGCATAGACCGTAAGGAATTCGGCACGCTGCCGGGCATTACGGACCGCAACTACTACACCAACTCCAACCACGTGCCCGTGTACTACAAATGCAGCGCCCGCCACAAAGCGGAAGTGGAGGCTCCTTATCATGAGCTGACCCGCGGCGGCCACATCTTCTATGTAGAGATAGACGGTGATGCCACCCACAATCCGGAAGTCATCATGCGTGTAGTGGACATGATGGACCGATACAACATCGGCTACGGTTCGGTAAACCACAACCGGAATCGCTGCCTAGAATGCGGCCACGAAAACTCCACTCCAAACCTGGAAGCATGTCCGAAGTGCGGCAGCAAGCATATCGACAAGCTGCAACGCATCACCGGCTACCTGGTGGGGACAACCGACCGCTGGAACAATGCCAAGCTGGCAGAGTTGAACGACAGGGTCGTTCATAATTGAAAATGAAAAATTAAAGGGCTGCGCAGTGCTAAGCGGCCCTTCATTTTTAATGTTTAATCATGAATGTTCAGCTTCGCTCCTACGATGTTCAATTTCTAATTTCTAATTTTTAATTCCCTACTTGTGCTTTCCATTCTCGACATTTTAGAAGATACCACAGTAGACGGTCCGGGCTTCCGGACTGCCATCTACGCTGCCGGATGCCCTAACGCTTGTCCCGGTTGCCACAATCCGGAGTCGTGGGACATCAACCACGGACACTGGATGAGTACAGAAGAAATTCTGGAAAAGATACTTGCCGACCCGTTTGCAGATGTCACCTTCAGCGGCGGAGACCCGATGTTCCAGTCGGAAGGATTCACCCGACTGGCGCATGCCATCAAGGAGCGGAGCCGGAAAAACATCTGGTGCTATACGGGCTACACTTTTGAAAAGCTACTGTGCAACCCGCACCAAGCCCAACTGCTGGAATACATCGACGTACTGGTGGACGGCAAATTCAAGAAAGAGCTGCAGGATAAGGAGCTCTATTTCCGGGGAAGCCGCAACCAACGTCTTATTGACGTGCAAACATCCCTGCGAAAGGGAGAAACCGTAATTTATCACTATAATCCCAAAAAGGGGATTTAAAATAAGTATCCCGTCATCCTTCGCTTCGCTCCGAATGACGGGGTACCTGTATCACCATTCTATAAATTTTCCTCTTTCCCTGCGCTTCTGCAACTCCTTCTGAAGAAAACGCTGCCTATCCTTGGCGATATACCGGCGAGCAAAGATATTGGGTACTGCCACGCCCAACGCTATACAGAGAATAATCAGTGAAGCCGTGATGCCGTTGGAAACAACCGCCGTCACCTCGCCCACCACGCCGTGCATATTGATAAGTCCGAAAAGCGCACGATACATCAGCACTCCCGGAATCATCGGGATGACGGAAGGAATCGTCAGCACATGATTGGGAACATGAAACCAATGCACTGCCTTCACGGCTATCAGGCTGACAACCATGCTGCCCATGAACGAACCTACCACCGGTCCGTAACCCAATTCGAAATTGACAAAATTACGCGTACAAACGGCAATGATACCGCCCACCGCAACAACCCACAACAAGCGCCGCTGTATATTGAATATCATGGAAAATCCCATGGCAGATATGGCCGCCGCAATGGCATACACCAGATAACTGTCATGAGGCACCATACTCAATTCGCTGAACTTCTTGTCAATCACGACATCCTCCATCGTCAGCAGGCGCATGGCTATCACAATGCCGAAGGCCATTGCACAGACCATCAGCACCGTATTCACAGCCCGCACAATGCCCACCTGAATATAATTGTCAATCATATCATCCACAAAGTTTATCAACGGTACACCCGGAACGATGAACAGTGCACACGCCAACAACGGATGATAGGGAGTTTCCGAGAGTCCGGCAAAAGAAGACACATAGGCCAGGCAGGTAGCAATCAATGCGGCAATGGCAATGCTCATATAGTGATTGATGCCGAACTCCATACAACGGACGCGGACGCGAAAACCGGCAAAAGCGCAAATGGAGGCAAACAGAAACGCCATCCAGTCACCACCGAACAGTTTGCAGAAGCCTCCGCAGGCAAAGCCGGCACCGATGGCAACAACGTATGGCACATAGTTCCGCTTCTTGGTTTTGATTCTTTCCAGTTCCTCCTCATACCGGTCGAGGGAGTAGTCATTCTCAATGGCCCGCCAAGACAGTTTGCTGATTTCGGAAATGGCAGTCATGTTGATGCCATGCTTCTCGCATTTCTGGAATTTGGAGAACGAATGCAGGCCGTCGCTCACATTCACTACCAGCATGGTATAACTTACGTCGATGTGAAGTTTTTCTTCCGGCAGCCCCAGATAGGCGGCAACACGGTTCAGGTTACGGACAACACGGTTTGTATCAGCCGCACTCTCCACCAGCAGCTGTCCGGTACGAAGCAATAAGTCGAGTTTTCTGCGTAGCAGGGCAATCTCTTGTTCAGTCAAAGTCTTATCCATAAATCTTTTTACCTATTTTTCTGGAGGCACAAAGATAAGGAAAATGTAGAAAACTATTTTATTCTTACGATAGAAAGTTCTACCTTTGCAACCGTTTTTTAATAGGCACAAATGGAAATATTCTGGAATACTATCGCACAATACAACGAGGCCACCTGGTGGGCACAGCTCCTCATCACCGCAGCAGGCATCCTGCTCGCCACGCGGCTCTACCGGAAACCGACCTTATGGGCAAAACGAGCCCTCAAAATCTACATGGTATTTCTGAACGGGTGGATATCCATCGTGTACTACATGATGTATTGCGGAGCGCGCGGACACCACCATATACTCGCCATCTTCTGGGGAGTGATTGCACTGCTGTGGCTATGGGACTTGTTTACCGATTACACTCCGTTCGAGCGCAATCCGAAATACAAGGTACTGGTGGGGATACTCTATGCGATGCCTTTCCTCTATCCGCTCCTTTCGTGGGCACGCGGAATGGAATTTCCCATGATGACCACCACCGTGATGCCCTGCTCGGTAGCTGCGTTCACCATCGGGCTGCTGCTGGCTTTCTCGCGCAGGGTCAACCTGCTCGTCATTCTGTTCCTTTGCCACTGGGCGCTCATCGCCTTTTCCAAAGTCTACATCTACAAGATTCCCGAAGACCTGCTGCTGGCAAGCGCCACCGTGCCTGCCATCTATCTGTTCTTCAAGAACTACTTTGACCAGAACTTGCACAAGGAAACCAGGCCGGGTGCACGACTCATGAACTGGCTCCTTATCCTCATCTGCATAGTGGTCGGGGTGCTGCTCAGCATGACGCTGATCCACGGAATGAGAGGATAAAGAGACACCCTTGCTATGGGCTGTATGATTCCCGCTAATTAGGGCTTTGCACCCCCCTAATACCCAGCCGAACGTACAAAAAACAGACCATCCGTCTACCCGAAACGAATGGTCTGTCTGCATCATACATATGATATGTCTTATCTGAACAGATAATGTGTTGGCCATATCGCAAACACATCATCTGTCTTTTCATGCTCTTATACGAACCAGCGAACGTAGCAGAAGTCCTGACGGTGAGGCAGGTCTGCATTCTTCGGGAACATACGGTAAGAAACCTTGAAGCTACCCGCATTTTCCAGTTTGTGCTTGGCTTGGAAAGTATAAAGGTTGCCTTCTTTCTTCACTACATTGAACGGTTCTACGGAGTAAACGTGCTGTTTGCCATCCTGAGCCGTATAAGTAGTCACCAGTTCCAGACCGATGGCGTCGTTCAAGCCCTTCTCGTCGATAACGTAAGTAATGATGTACTCCTTACCGCTTTCGATGGAGCCTTTCACCAAGTCTTCAGTCTTTTCGCAAGACACAACTTCAATGCTGTCCCACTTTTCGGCAACTTCTTCCTTCCAGGCAGCTATTTCCTTGGCCTTGGCATAATCGTCGGCAGCCAGCATCTTGAAACGTTTAGCTTCCTTGATGTAGAACTTGTCGTAGTAGTCGTCCAACTGGCGCTTCATTGTATAGTGGGGAGCGATCTGTGCAATGGAGTTCTTGATAGTCTTCACCCAACCTTCAGAGTATCCCTTCTTGTTGCGTGCATAGAACAACGGCAGAATTTCTTGCTCAAGGATGCTATAGATAGTGGCGGCATCGAGCTGGTCCTGATGTTCCTGATTCTGATAGGTACGCTTTTCGGTCAATGCCCAACCTGCACCTTCGCGATAGCCTTCGAGCCACCAGCCGTCGAGCACGGAGAAGTTAACAACACCGTTCATCAACGCCTTCTCACCGGAAGTACCGGATGCTTCGAGCGGACGCGTCGGAGTGTTCAGCCAGATATCCACGCCCGAAACGAGGCGACGTGCCAACTGCATGTCATAATTTTCCAGGAAGATAATCTTGCCCAAGAACTCCGGACGGCGGGAAATCTCGATGATTCTCTTAATCAAGCCCTGTCCTGCACCATCGTGCGGGTGAGCCTTACCGGTGAAGAGGAACTGTACCGGATAGTCGGGATTGTTCACAATCTTGGCCAGACGGTCGAGGTCGGTAAACAGCAAGTGTGCACGCTTGTAGGTAGCGAAACGACGTCCGAAACCTATCAGCAGGGCATTCGGATTGATTTTGTCCAGCAGGGAAACGATGCGTGAAGGGTCACCTTGGTTCTTCAACCAGGTTTCACGGTATTGCTTGCGAACATAGTCAATCAGCTTGTTCTTCATCACCATGCGCGTCTTCCAGATTTCTTCGTCGGACACGTTATAGATAGCCTCCCAAATCTTAGGATTGGACTGGTCGTAGAGGAAGTTCTCGTCAAAGTGTGCAGCATAGAGATGCTTCCATTCCGTAGCGCTCCAAGTGGGGAAGTGCACACCGTTGGTAACGTAACCCACGTGGCTTTCTTCGGGGAAGTAGCCCTTCCAGATGGAAGAGAACATCTCTTGGGAAACCTTGCCGTGCAGCCAGCTCACACCGTTCACCTCTTGGGAAGTGTTGCAGGCGAATACGGACATGCAGAAACGTTCGCCCTTGTCGCCCGGATTGTTGCGTCCGAGGTCCATCAGGTCATCCCAGCTGATACCCATTCTTGAAGGATAGCCGCCCATGTACTTGCCGAAAAGACCTTCGTCGAAGTAGTCGTGGCCGGCAGGAACCGGAGTATGCACAGTATAGAGCGAAGAAGCACGTACCAGCTCGATAGCCTGGTCGTAAGTCAGACCTTCGGCCACGTAGTCGCAGATGCGCTGTACGTTGATCAAAGCGGCATGTCCTTCGTTACAGTGATAAACATCTTTCTTGATGCCCAGCTTCTTCAGCGTCAGGATACCACCGATACCGAGCAGGATTTCCTGCTTCAGACGGTTTTCCCAGTCGCCGCCATAGAGCTGGTGAGTGATGGAGCGGTCGAACTCGCTGTTCATTTCATTGTCAGTATCAAGCAGATAGAGGGAGATGCGTCCTACGTTTACTCTCCACACGTATGCGTGTACGTAGTAGTCCAAGTAAGGAACGTCCACTATCACCTGCTCGCCCTTCTCGTCCAATACACGATCAATAGGCAGTTGTCCGAAGTTTTGCGCCTCGTAGTTGGCAATCTGCTGGCCGTCCATAGACAAGGTTTGGGTAAAGTAACCGTAGCGATACAAGAAACCGACTGCACACAAGTCAACGTTACTGTCGGAAGCCTCTTTCAGGTAGTCGCCGGCAAGTACGCCCAGACCACCGGAATATATCTTAAGTACGTGGTTCAAACCATACTCCATGCTGAAATAGGCAACAGACGGACGCTTGCTGTCAGGTGTCACATCCATGTATGTACGGAACTTGGAATATACGTCTTCCATTCTGCGCAGAATAACCTTATCGTTGGCAAGCGCTTCCAGTTTGGCATAACTCATGCGCTCCAACAGAAGTACGGGGTTCTGTCCCACTTCTTTCCAGAGGGCAGGGTCGAGGTCTCTGAAAAGTTCGGTGGCTTCATAATTCCATGACCACCAGATGTTACGTGCCAGTTCAGACAGTTTCTCCAGTTCGGCAGGAATGTGCGATTTCACATTCACATCTTTCCAGTTAGGAGTGTTTACATTACTAACTTTAATCTTCATTGTATGATAACTAATTGATTAATAATTCCTTTATCTTAATTGACGCTTCATGGCGTTGCGCAGCGCAATGTCGTAAGCCTCATAATAATACTTTATAAAATGCTTCCACAAAGCCTGCTCTGCCACCTGGCCTGCACGTTTGCGGATTTCCTTGATTTCGGCTTCCGTCTTGGTCGAGAACAAGGCTACGGTGTCCTTTATGCCGTCTGCCACTTCGGAATAATTGTAATCCGAACGGTGCAGCACCTCCACTCCGTCGTCAATGCCATGCTGGTTTTTCAGGCTGTTCACCCAAAGCCCGAAACCGGCAAGATCGGTGGTGATGGTAGGCACGCGGAAAGCCACGCTCTCCAGCGGGGTATATCCCCACGGTTCGTAATAGGACGGATAGACACTGAGGTCTTCGCCTAAAATCAGGTCATAATAATGCTTGTTGAGGATGCCGTCGTGGCCATCTTGATAGCAAGGTACAAAAATCACTTTAACTTTATCTTCGGGGCGATTTCCCATGCCGAGGTATTTCAGCATATCCAGCACCTGGTCATGCGTCATATTGTGCAGCCAGTGGGTGATGAAAGGGCACTGCAACGGTTCGGTGAACTTATTTTTGCTCTTCAGGCGCTTCTGCAAGTCCTCGCGGGGGTCTCCCACCCAGCCGGGCACGTTGACAAACGCCAATACTTTCTTCTTCAAATCCTTATCGCGGTTCAGCCTGTTCAATGATTCCAGGAACACATCGATACCCTTGTTCTTGAACTCATAGCGTCCGCTGGTACCGATAATCAGCGTGTCATCACCCAAGTCCTCACCCAGCAGGCAGTTTGCCACACGCAGCATGGTGGAGCGGGCACGCTTGCGCTTGCCGGTAAAGGTGGCACCTTTCGGTACAAAATCATCTTCAAAACCGTTCATCAGCACCACATCCGCAGGCTTGTCAAGCAATTCCTTGCATTCGTTGTTTGTAATCTCGCTCACGGTGGTGAAGCAGTCTACATAATGGGCCGTCTGCTTTTCAATGGAATGCTTGGACTGCATGTTCAATTCCTCCGCCATCTGGTCGCCGTTGTAGGCGAAGAGATAATCGTAGAGCGGCTTGTTGTTGCCCGCTATGGAACGACCGATGGAGGTGGCATGGGTTGTGAAGACAGTCCCTATCTCGGGAACGGCAGACTGAAGATAGAGGGCGGCCATACCGGTCATCCACTCGTGTGCCTGAAACACCACCTTGTCCGTTTCCGTCAGATTATAGCGATAGAAACTCTCTATCACCTTTCCGGTGGCGAAAGCAAACATGGATGCTTCATCATAATCGCCATATCCATGCAGTGAGTCCACTTGATAGCGGTTCCACATCTCTGCATAGATCTCATTCTTTTCTGCAAAGAACGGTTGGAAATCAACCAATATAACAATAGGTTCTCCCGGAATGTTCCAGCGTCCTACGCGGACACAGAGATTGTCTTTCAACGCAGCATGTTTTTTCCACGCTGCACAAAGGTTATCAGACTCAATGAACAAAGGGTTCTCTTTTCCCTGCCAGAAATCCGGCCCTATAAAGAATAATCTATCGCGAAATTTAGTCTGTAAAGTATTTGCCCTTGTAGACAAAACCGTATAGATACCGCCTACTTTATTACACACTTCCCAACTCGCTTCGAAGATGTAATCGGGGGTAAGTAGTTCTTTAGTCATATTATGTTATAATCTCTTTATCTTAATTACGGCTGCAAAAGTACGTATTATTCTTTGAAAAATAGCCTTTTAATCGAAAAAACTAATCAAATATGCATAAACAATCGTTTGCGGAATATCATAGTTTAGCCACAAAGCCCCATGGAATCGCCCATCCATGCATTTCTCGCCTAAAATTCCCGGAGGTTCAAAAAAGAATCCCTGGAGTTTTCAGTTGAAGCCTACAGCAATTGAAACAAAAAGCCCCAGGAACTTCAATTGTAAATTCCTGGGGCTTATTTTCTTAATTGATCCGGATTATACCATCAATGCAGCCACCAGCGCCAAAATGGCATAGAATTCAGGAAGTGCGGCGTAAATCATTGTATTGGTCTGCACGTCGTGTCCCTGAGAGAGACCCACGATACCGTTTGCACAAATCTGTCCCTGACGGATGGCAGAGAACAGACATACCAGTCCGACACCTAGTCCGATACCCAGCATCAAAGGGCCGTCCGTAGCAAAATCCCTGCCCATAGACATCAGGAAAGCCACGAAACCGTAAAGTCCCTGCGTAGCCGGAAGGGCCGACAAAATCATATAACCTGCTGATTTGGAAGGGTCTTTCTTCAACGCACCCTCTGCCGCACTACCGGCGATTGTTGTACCGAAGCAACTGCCAATTCCTGCAAGGGCCAACATCAGGCCCAGACCGAGATAACCTAAAATTTCATTCATAATGTTTCTATTTTTATTTGTTTTTCAATTTGTTTATTTCTTTACTACTGTAAAAGGTTTATAGGCTTCGCCCTTACCTTCGTAACCGGAATTCTTGAAGTATTCCACAAATGTCAGACGGAGCGGATGCACAAAAGCACTCAGACAGGACATGGCAATGTTCAGCGTATGCCCGAATATCAGTATCAGACCGCAGAACAGCCATCCCAGAGCCGGACCTGCCGCATCGTTCACCATGAAGGCAAGCTGATTGAACACCCCACCGAGCATAGCGCCTGCCAGGCCGAGGGCATAGAGACGGATGTAGGAAAGTATATCGCCCATCAGTCCGGTAGCCATGTTATAGGTATCCCATACTCCGGCACCGATGTTGACAAATACATTCCGATGGATATTGTTCAGCAGGTAGATGCCGATGGCGGATACACCGCCAATCACGATAAACGCCCATGTGGATACATCTTCTGAGATAATCTTGAAGAAGGAAAGTCCGCCGGTACAAACGAATCCCACTACCAGCAACAGCCATCCCCAGGCACTGAGCGACTCCTTGAAGCCGAAGCGCACGGTCTGCCCCACGGCCTTCACCGTCATGGCAATGCAGATATGTACCACACCGATAATCAGGGCCAGCAGCATTTGCTTGTCATAGGTAGTCTCGCCTATCTTGCCCACAATCATGAATTCCTTCAGTTTGGCAGGTATCTCCAGGTCGAAGAGGCTTACACCGAAGAAAGTTCCCAGTATGGCACCGATGACAGCCGTGAAGATACCCAGCGTAATCACCAGATTCATCATACCTTTCATGGACTTGGACATCTTCTTTTTCAGAATGAATCCAAGCGCAATCAGTACCAGACCGTAGCCCGCGTCTCCCATACAGAATGCAAAGAAGAGCGAGAAGAATGGTGCAAGTATCGGTGTCGGGTCGAACTCTGCATAGTCGGGCATGCCGTACATTTTGGTAAGCACTTCGTACATGCGGGTGTAGGCGTTGTTCTTCAGCTTGACGGGAGCATTGTCCTCGCGCCTGGCAGCCCTTATCTCATAATAAGCGCCGCTTTCATCGAGAAGTTTCCTCACATCTGCCTCGCAGTCTTCAGGAATCCAGCCTTCCATCAGCACTACGGCACCTTCTGCCATATGCTCGCTGTTCAGCTTGACTTTCAGCAGGTCTATTTCTTCCTGGAGCCGGAGGTTGTACTTCTCCAACGTACAGTAATTCGCCTTGCAGAATTCTTTCAGCCCGGCATGTGCCTGCACAAGGGCTTCTTCCGTATCGGCCTTCTTCCGTATCAGCTCGGAGAGACTGAGTGAGGGCAGGCGGAGCGGTTCCACATCCAGTTCTGCCGGTTGGGGAGTGACGGTCACAAAATAAAGATGTCCGCCGCTCTCTTTCACCACGATGGCATTGCATTCCTCTGCCCACGCTTCGTTATAGTCTTTCTCCGGGCAGGTGTAGAACCGCACGAGCCAGCCGGCATCTTCCAGCCGGCGGATGGATTTCCAATCGAAATCACCCCAAGCCTCCATCTGTGCCACATCCTTGTCGATGGCGGGAATCTGCTGGTTCAGGTCTTGTATCCGTGCCTGCAAACCCTCGTAGGATTTCACCAAAGCATCGGCCGACAACCCTTTATGCACCTTCTCTTCCGGCCGTTTGTCCGCCAAGGCATACATGCTCTGAAGCATATTCTTGTAGAGCGTACGCTTCTGCATGAATTGCTGCAAGGTGTCGTCCATCTCGCCGCACTGCCTTTCCACGACGTGCACCACGCCCAACTCCCGGATTTGTGCCAGAAACGCTTCGTACTCCTTATGATACACAAGGAACGTGAGCTTCTTCATTTTTGTAATCATGCCTCTGCCTCCTTCCTTTTCTCCTGATGGGACTTCATGATTTTCTGCGATGACTTGGAGAGGTTCTCCTCGTCTTCCATAAACCGCTTGATTTTGCGCAGAGCATCTTGATAGCCCGGAATCTGTACTTTCTCAAAAAGATTCACCTTCTGGGTGGTCTTCTTACGCGCATGTTCCAACAAGTTCAACTTGGCAACAATGAATTCACGCTCGATGGCGGTATGTGCCAGCGACTTAAGCAAGTTCAGCCCGTCTGCATACCATTTGGGAGCATTGAACAAACTGTAGGGGCGTATCTCGAAATCCACATTCTCGAGCAACGGCACCCGTACACCGGCAATCTTCTTCACACCGAGATGAACATCGCTGACCTTTATCAATGAAGCGTCGAACTCATTCCAAAGGGCGAACATGGCTTCGTAAGCTTGGATTTCCTTTTCCAACCTCGCGTCCAACGCGGCAGCATCGCCCTTGCAGCGCTTCACTTCCATACGCAGGGCGCTCTCCTTATTCTTGATGATGGGGAGTGTACGCACGCGCACCTTCAGTTGCTTCTCGAGTTGCTGAAGCGAGGTCTTGTTATATTGAAACTTAATAGCCATTTTATTTACGATTTAACGATTTACGATTAGACGATTGAAGTTACTCAACTTATTAATTTACAGATTTGCAATTTCAGTAATATCAATCGTAAATCGCAAATCGCCCAATCGTACATTTATTTAGTTTGCTTTCGGCCAGAATTCGTCTACAAGCTCTTTCTTGATGTTGACTTCTTCCGGACGGAAATACTTGCCGAACAGCCTCCATGCCACATCGAGCATTTCTGTGGTATCGAGGTTGACGTCGATGGCCAGCAACTGGTTGGAGTAGTCCTTGG
Source organism: Bacteroides sp. L10-4 (assembly GCF_013373675.1). Taxonomy (NCBI): domain Bacteria; kingdom Pseudomonadati; phylum Bacteroidota; class Bacteroidia; order Bacteroidales; family Bacteroidaceae; genus Bacteroides; species Bacteroides sp. L10-4. The sequence goes on along the minus strand of NZ_JABXJH010000065.1, from coordinate 5,072 downwards.
CAAAGGCAAGGGTACGTTCGTCGTAGTTCGTCAGGTCGAAACCGTTTTCAAGCTTGGTCTTGGCGTTGGCGGCGTCGGCATACAGACGTACGGCGGCATTCATCACCTGCGGATGGTCCTTGCGCGTCTTTTTACCCGTAACAAGCTGCTTCAGACGGGACAAGGAACGGAACGGGTCAACGATAACCTTACCGATGTCGCTGTCACGACGAAGGAACAACTGGCCTTCCGTGATATAACCCGTATTGTCGGGCACGGCATGCGTAATGTCGCCACCGGACAACGTCGTCACCGCAATAATCGTGATGGAACCACCGCTTGGGAACTGCACCGCCTTTTCGTATATCTTCGCCAAATCCGAGTAAAGGGAACCCGGCATGGAGTCCTTCGAAGGAATCTGGTCCATACGGTTGGACACAATGGCGAGTGCATCGGCATAGGAAGTCATATCCGTCAGCAGCACCAACACCTTTTCATTGTTGTTCACAGCAAAATACTCGGCAGCCGTCAGTGCCATATCCGGAATCAACAGACGCTCTACCGGAGGATTCTCGGTAGTATTCATAAAGCTGACGATACGGTCGAGTGCACCGGCATTGGAGAATACGTTCTTGAAGTAGAGGTAATCATCGTTCGTCATACCCATACCGCCAAGGATAATCTTGTCAGTCTCCGCACGCAGGGCCACATTCGCCATCACCTGGTTGAAGGGCTGGTCGGGGTCGGCAAAGAACGGAATCTTCTGTCCGGACACCAGTGTATTGTTCAGGTCGATGCCTGCAATACCGGTCGCAATCAGTTCCGAGGGTTGTTTACGGCGCACCGGATTCACGGACGGACCGCCAATTTCCACCTCCTCGCCTTCAATCACCGGACCACCGTCGATGGGATCGCCAAAGGCGTTGAAGAAGCGTCCTGCAAGCTGCTCGCTCACTTTAATCGTAGGAGCCTTGCCCAAGAATACTACCTCTGCATCGGTGGGGATACCTTCCGTACCCTCAAATACCTGCAAAGTCACTTCGTCACCGGCAATCTTCACCACCTGGGCCAGCTTGCCGTTTACGGTCGCCAACTCGTCATACCCCACCCCGGTTGCCTTCAGCGAACACGTAGCTTTCGTAATCTGAGTAATCTTGGTATATATTTTTTGAAATGCTTTTGTTGCCATCTATTTATTTACAATTTAGCAATTTACTATTTACTATTCAAATCTCCGCCATTCTATTTTCCTATTCTACAACCTCCGTTCACCTGTATCCGCAAGGCAAATGGCAAATTGTGAACAGTCAAGATAGCACGTCCTTAGGCTTTACGTTCCTCAACCAGTTCCTGCAACTGCTTATGGAACTTGCCGTATTCTTCCGACTTAAACTTCGAGTAGTTCATCTGCTTACAGATGTTAATCATTTTCTTGAAGTAATCCATTACTTCGTTGAAGTTGTCGAACTCAAATTCAGTATGACAGATTTCTATCACCATATTCAGAATCTCCTCCTGACGCTCCATCGGAGTCACAGCATCAATCTCGTCAAAGGCATCCTGCTGCAGAATAACGAAGTCAATCAACTCCGATTTCCAGAAAGTCACGTGATATTCTACAGGCACACCGTCGTCACCCAAGATGTTGATTTGCTCGGCAATCTCCTTACCACGCTGCAAACGGGTCTTGATCTCATTCACCTTGCCAATCCACTCACCATTGATGTGCTTGGTGATATACTCTTCAAATTCAGGGTATTCTATATATTTGGAATACGAATCAATCGGGTTTACGGCAGGATAACGCTTCTTGTCGGCGCGATCTTGCTCAAGGGCATAGAAGCAACGCGCCACCTTCTTCGTATTCTCGGTTACCGGCTCCTTCAAGTTACCACCGGCAGGCGATACCGTACCGATGAAAGTAATGGAACCGGACTCGCCGTTGTTCAGTTTCACATACCCCGCACGGCCGTAGAAGTTGGAGATGATGGAGGACAAGTCCATCGGGAAGGCATCGGGACCGGGCAACTCCTCCATACGGTTGGACATCTCGCGCAATGCCTGCGCCCAACGTGAGGTAGAGTCCGCCATCAGCAGTACCTTCAATCCCATGCTCCGGTAGTATTCCGCAATCGTCATAGCCGTGTAGACAGATGCCTCACGGGCAGCTACCGGCATATTCGAAGTATTGGCAATGATAATCGTACGTTCCATCAGCTTCCGTCCCGTATGCGGGTCAACCAGTTCGGGGAATTCCGTAAAGATTTCCACAACCTCGTTGGCACGCTCACCACAGGCAGCGATGATTACGATGTCTGCCTCCGCTTGTTTTGAAATGGCATGCTGGAGCACCGTTTTTCCGGTACCGAACGGACCGGGGATAAAGCCCGTACCGCCTTCCACAATCGGATTCACTGTGTCGATTACGCGCACACCGGTTTCCAGCAGTTTGAAAGGACGCGGCTTTTCCTTATAATTGGTCATGGCGCGTTTCACAGGCCATTTTTGTATCATGTTCACCCGAATGTCATTGCCTTCGCCATCCGTCAGCACTGCAATGGTATCCTCAATGCTGTAATCACCTTCCTTTGCGATGGATTTCACAGTACACACACCTTTCTGTTCGAAAGGCACCATGATTTTCAGAGGCTGGAAGTTCTCGTCCACTTGTCCCAGCCAGGCAGCGGCTTCCACTTGGTCGCCCACCTTTGCCAGAGGCACAAAGTGCCATTTGCTTCCTTTATCCAGCGGATAGGTATACTGCCCGCGTTTCAGGAAAACGCCATCCATCTTATCGAGGTCGTTTTGCAGACCGTCGTAGTTCTTCGAAAGCATACCGGGCCCCAGCGTCACTTCGAGCATATGTCCGGTAAACTCGGCTTCGGCCCCCACTTTCAGTCCGCGGGTACTCTCAAATACCTGCACGTAGACCTGAGTACCTACCACCTTAATCACCTCCGCCATCAACTTGTCTCCTCCGGTCGAGATATAACAAATCTCATTCTGTGCTACCGGTCCATCAACGACGAGGGTCACCATATTGGCTATTACGCCACTAACAGTTCCTTTTGTTGCCATATATTTTTAGTTGTTTATTTTATCTGAATTCTGCGGGTATCTGCACCTCGTCTTTCAAGGCAGCGATAATGCTGCGGAACAGTTGGTTACCCTTCTCTTTATCCAACGTAATCCACCGTTCTATCATCTCCAGCTGCAGCAGGAAGACAAACAGACGCTCCACGGTAAAGTAATCGAAGAATGTGGCCTCCTCCATCCAGTTCCAGCGAAGCTGGTCCAGCTTCCTTTCCCGGTCTACCAGTTCCTCCGTCTCACTGATTTTCACCAGCTGCTCCAGATAATCCACTTCAGTACCCAGACCGAAGTCACGGGCATTGGAAGTACGCAGAGCTTCGCACACTTCCGTATCGCCCACAATCAGTGGAGCAATGTCCAACTTGAACTTACGTGCTGTGAGTGCCACCAATATATTATTGATAGTGAGATTGAAGCCAAACCAGGAAGACACAAACTGATTCCCGCATTCCATGGCATAGGCATAATAGAGCGCTGCCAGACGGTCTTCATGCAAGAAACCTTCCTCGGCAGGCAGGCTGAAGTATTCGGAAATGAACGTGGAGAGATAAGATGGAAATACACTGTCAGAGACTTCATCGCCATCTTTCAGCCGTGAGATATATTCCGCCAGTTCCTCTGACGAATAGTTTCCGCGCGGGTCGATGGCAGCATCCTTATCCTTCAATAGCTTCAAGACATTCGCATTGTCGAATTTCAGATAAAACAAATCCACCAACTTTTTATCATCTTCCGACAAGGCAGGATATAGTTCCGTCTTGAAATCGGCTACTGTATAGCTCAGTTTACTGTCTTCCAGAGTAAGTTCAGGCAAACCGGCTACCAAGTAATAGTATTTACTCATAATCCTATGGGAGTTTTTAGAACAGCATTTCCACTAATTGCGGACGCAGGAATTCCTTGAAGTAATTCATAAATTCTTCTTCGCCGAAGTTCACCTTGTACGAACCATCGGCAGGCGACACGGAGAACAAAGTCTTGATACCATTCACTTGCTCAATCTTCACACCCTTGTCCAGCAGATTCCTAGCCTTCGCAGAGAAATATTTCGTCAAGCCTTCCGCATCGGCAGTGGAGATAACGATTGGTTCGTTCACACTCCATTTGGACGCCAATGCAACAATGAAAGCATTAAGATAATCCTTGTTTGCAGCAAATGCCTCTACATCGGCATTCACAATGTTGTCCGTCACCAAAGTAGCGATTTCAGACTTCAGAGCGTTCACAGCCTGACCGGCAAACAACTTCAATTCCGATTTTGTATTCTCTGCCAGTTCATCGGCAGACCTATGAGCGGTAGCCACGATAGAATCCGCCTCCTTGCGAGCATCCTCTATAATTCTCTTAGCCTCTTCCTGAGCTTTTGCGATAAGTTTCTGTGCCTCTTCGTTTCCTTTCTCTACGCCTTCACGGTAAATCTTATCAGTCAGCTCTTGAATCTTGTTTTCCATATTTGCAGGAGTTATTATATGATTTATATTACAATATTAATTGCGTGATTTTTCCCTTTCTATTAGATTCACGCCAAAATTACAAAAATCAATTTGATATTGAATAGAAAGAAAGGAAGAAAAGTGTCCGTTTTTCCAAAAAAAACTCATTTACACCAACTTTGTTCTGTTACGATAACAAAAGAATGAGAAGTTAAGCGGAGATTCTTAAAGCACAACTTCCAAATTTTTCCGGAAGTTTTTTTTCTTTTTTCTTTTCCAAGACCCAAGCTCCGAAAGGAACCTATGGCAAAGAGAAGAAAAATGATAGATTATAGCTCCGTTTTGCTGTCAGATACTAATTGTTGAGAAGCCCACAGGGTTTTCGGACTGCCCCCCAATAAGAAAGCACAATGACAAGGATGTGTGATGTGTGATGTGGAAAAAGCAAAAGCCCCCTCGTCATTTCTGACTCGGGGGCTTCCTCTAAAACGGCGACTACCTACTCTCCCACTGTTACGCAGTACCATCGGCGTGACCGGGCTTAACTTCTCTGTTCGGAATGGGAAG
>NZ_JABXJH010000064.1:0-21455 GCF_013373675.1 Bacteroides sp. L10-4 | reverse complement strand
CTGATAGAGGTCGTACACCTCCTGGTAGTTTACTTTTTCTTTTGCCATAATCTTTGTTAGTAATTGGTTATGGCGCAAAGATATGCTGGGTTGCGATGCGTGTCAAGGCGGAAAATAGAATGGTTACAGAAGATATTTACTTTTGTCTTTTTGTTCTTCCGTCTGAAAAATAAAGCCTATATCAGTATCTAAGAAACAGTCATAAGGTGATTTTGGGATACACCATCATCCTTCTTATTATTGTTTGCGGAACGGCGGCTTCACAACCACAGCTTTCAGCTTGCGTCCCCGCATGTCAATGCAGATTTCCGTACCAACTTTGCTGTATTCGGGTCTGATATACCCCATTCCGATACCAATCTTACGCGTAGGCGACATAGTTCCGGAGGTTACCACACCGATGGCAGCACCATCCGTACCATACAGTTCGTAACCATGACGGGGGATACCACGGTCTATCATTTCAAACCCCACCAACTTACGGGTAGTGCCTTCTGCCTTCTGCTTTTCAAGCATCGGACGATTGGTGAAGTTCTTTCCCTCCACAAACTTGGTAATCCATCCTAACCCGGCTTCAATGGGCGAAGTAGTGTCGTCCAAATCGTTGCCATACAAACAGAATCCCATTTCCAAACGAAGCGTATCACGCGCCCCTAAACCAATCGGCTTAATGCCGAACTCTGCACCTGCCTCAAACACCGCATCCCAAACCTTCATGGCAGCCTCCGGATAGAAATAAAGCTCAAAACCACCCGCACCGGTATATCCGGTATTGGAGATAATGACATCTTTTTCTCCGGCAAACTCACCGTGGGTAAAAGTATAGTAAGGAAGGTCGGAAAGATTTATGGAAGTCAGCTTCTGCAAAGCCAGAATGGCCTTCGGTCCTTGCACCGCAAGCTGTGCCATGCGGTCGGAAGCATTTTCCAATTCAGCGCCTTCCGTATTATGAGACACACACCAATTCCAGTCTTTCTCAATGTTCGAAGCATTCACGACAAGCAGGTATTTTTCCGGCTCATAATGATAGACCAAGAGGTCGTCTACAATGCCTCCGTTTTCGTTGGGGAAGCAAGTATACTGTACTTTTCCCGGTGTAAGGGCAGCCACATTATTGGAAGTCACTTTCTGCAGAAAGTCCAAAGCATGAGGACCTTTCACCCAGAATTCTCCCATGTGTGAAACATCGAATACGCCGACACCCTGACAAACAGTGAGATGCTCGTCAATGATGCCTGAATACTCGATAGGCATATTATATCCCGCAAACTCGTGCATCTTGGCACCCAGCGAGATGTGTTTTTCGGTAAACGGAGTGGTTTTCATGAAACTATTAGAGTTATGAGTTATAAGTTATGAATTATTTATTTGCTGGCGACAAGTTCGGCAATCTTGACGATGACGTTCATGGCTTTCTCCATATTCTGGATAGGCACGAACTCATAACGACCGTGGAAGTTCAATCCACCGGCAAAGATATTGGGACAAGGTAAACCTTTGAAAGATAGCTGGGCACCATCTGTACCTCCCCGAATGGCTTTTACGTGAGGTTCTACACCTACTGCCTTCATGGCGGCAAAAGCAGTGTCGATGATATGCATCACCGGCTCAATCTGTTCGCGCATATTGTAGTATTGGTCGCGAAGTTCCAGAGCAGCGGTATTCGGACCGTACTCTTCATTGATTTTTGCCACAAGACGTTCCATCTCCTTCTTGCGCTCTTCAAAGCGGGCGCGGTCGTGGTCACGAATTATGTAAGAGACTGTTGTCTGCTCCACTTCACCGGTAATGCCTATCAGATGATAAAAACCTTCGTAACCTTCGGTATGCTCCGGAGCTTCATCAGCCGGAAGCATGGACATGAAACGGTTGGCAATGCGGATAGAGTTAATCATCTTATTCTTGGCATAACCCGGATGCACATTACGTCCCTTGAAGCTTATCTTGGCAGAGGCTGCATTGAAGTTCTCGAATTCAAGTTCACCCACTTCTCCACCGTCCATGGTATAAGCCCATTCGCAGCCGAACTGCGCTACATTGAACTTATGGGCACCCAGACCGATTTCCTCATCCGGATTAAATCCGATACGGATTTTACCGTGCTTGATTTCGGGATGTTCCTTCAGATATACCACTGCCGATACAATCTCGGCAATGCCTGCTTTATCGTCGGCACCAAGCAAAGTCTTGCCGTCGGTCACAATCAAATCCTCCCCTTGGTGGCCGAGTAGTTCGGGGAACTGGGTGGGAGAAAGAACCACATTCTCTTCGGCGCAAAGAACAATGTCCTTACCGTCATAATTCTGCACGATACGCGGAGAAACATTCTTTCCGCTCATATCAGGACTTGTATCCATGTGGGCAATAAAGCCGATGACGGGCAACGGCTTGTCTGTATTGGCAGGAAGAGTGGCGAACAGATAACCATTTTCGTCCAACGTGATTTCTTCCAGACCCAAAGATTCCAATTCTTCTTTCAGATACCGGGCAAACACCATTTGCCCCGGAGTACTCGGAGTAATCTCAGTCTCTTCACTGGACTGAGTATCGAAGCTTACGTACTTTAAAAAACGTTCTACTAAAGTCATGATGAATAATGATTAGTGATTAATGGTTAGTGATTAATGGTCAGTGATTAGTAATTGGCGAAAAGCATTATCCGAATGGCATTAATCATTAATCACTAATCATTAACCACTATTTTGTGCTGTAAAGATAAAAAAAGGGGCGTGAACTGCCAAGCAATTCACGCCTCTTTTTTATTTCTTAAGGACAAAATGTCAATCAAAAATGGCTGCTACCATCAAAACAATGCGTACATATCTTACACTTAGGCAATCCGATAGCCTCAACCAGAGTTTCCAACGTATTGAACTTCAAGGATGAAAGTCCGAAACGCTCGCGGATAACGTCCACCATCTTTTCGTATTCGGGTGAGCCGGTAGTGGCATACTTATCGAGATTCTTATTCTCGTCACCCTCCAGTTCCTTGATGACACGACGGGTAATCAGTTCCATGTCGCTTTTGGAAGCCGTGAATCCTACAAACGGGCAGCTATATATCAATGGAGGACAAGCAATCCGGATATGCACCTCCTTGGCACCATACTCATACAGCACCTTCACATTGTCGCGCAACTGGGTACCCCGGACAATAGAGTCATCACAAAACAGCAGGCGCTTTCCCTCAAGCATGGCACGATTGGGAATCAGCTTCATCTTTGCCACCAGCGAACGCAATTCCTGCTTACTGGGAGTAAAACTACGGGGCCAGGTCGGGGTATATTTGGAGATGGCACGATGATAGGGGACTCCTTTACCCTCAGCATATCCGAGTGCCATACCTACACCCGAATCGGGAATACCGCAGGCACAATCTACCTCTGACTTATCTGTCTGCGCCATCTTGAAACCGGAGGCAAAACGCACTTCCTCTACATTCTTACCTTCGTAGCAGGAAGTGGGGAAACCGTAATAGACCCATAGGAAGGAGCAAATCTGCATTCCTTCATCAGGCTTGCGCATCTGTTCCACACCATCAGCACGCATCCGTACAATCTCTCCAGGACCCAAATAGCGGTCTATCTCGTAACCAAGATTCGGAAAGCTGCTCGACTCACTTGTGGCAGCATACGCACCATCTTTCTTGCCAATCACAATCGGGGTACGTCCCCAGCGGTCGCGGGCAGCAATAATGCCGTCTTCCGTCAATAACAGCATGGAACAGGAACCTTTAATATGCTTATATACATTTTCAATTCCTTCGACAAATGTCTTTCCTTGTATAATAAGAAGGGCGATAAGTTCCGTCTGATTGGTTTTGCCCGAACTGAGTTCGGCGAAGTGCATGTTCTGAGCCAACAGTTCGGTTTCCAGTTCTTGCAGGTTCACGATTTTGGCTACCGTTACAATGGCAAAGCGACCAAGATGGGAATTGAGGACAAGGGGTTGAGGGTCTGTGTCGCTAATGATTCCTATTCCGGAATTTCCCTTGAACTGGTCTAGTTCATCCTCAAACTTCGTGCGGAAATAGGTACTTTCCAGATTGTGGATGGAACGGGTAAACTGCGCCGTTTCCGCATCGTATGTAGCCAACCCACCACGTTTTGTCCCTAAATGTGAATTATAATCTGTGCCGTAAAACAAATCTGCCACACAGCTTGTTGCCTTGGCGACTGTTCCGAAAAAACCTCCCATAAATTCTGTTTTGTTATTGATTTCTAAAATTAACGGGTGCAAAGGTATGAAGAATTTGCGAAATTCGGGCAGATTTGAAATGAATAAAAAAGGCAATATATCTCTTGCCCCATACAGAAATTATTATCGGAAACATAATAACTTTTGTGATTGGAACCAAAAGACTGCATATTTCCATATAAAGGGATTCTTAATGATTATGCAATCTGTTATCCGAGTGCAAAAATAAAGGTTTCCCCAAAGAACGGACTTACCAAAAATTCGGGTCTTGATGCTATTTTTACGGTATAAGAATGAGCTTACCCTAACACAAAAAAGCCCCGCAAAGATTGGACTTCTGCGGGGCCTCACTAATACCTAATACAAACTCTTTCTATCCTAAATTATCTCCACTTCTTCACAGTCTTCTTGTCAGCCGGAGTCGCTTCAATCAAACTCAATGCAAAACCACCGCTACGCGCTTCCTTCACGGACATTTTGGTCTTACCGGTTACGATACCCTTCCTTATCTGATAAGAAGTAGGGTTCTCCTTGTAATCGGCATCTTTACCGTCTGCATAGAGAGTGGCTACGTATTGCTTGCCCGGCTCAAGGAAATCGAGCGTGAAGTTGGCCGTACGTGCATTCTCGTCTGTAATACCGCCAACAAACCAGTTGCCGGTTCCTTTTGCTTTACGGGCCACGGTAATGTAATCACCCGGCTCTGCCTCAATGTACTTGCTGTCATCCCAGTCTACTGCCACATCCTTGATGAATTGGAAAGCATCCATGTGCTTTTCGTAGTTCTCAACCAAGTCGGCAGCCATCTGCAACGGGCTGTATAAAGTTACATACAGAGCGAGCTGCTTGGCAAGTGTAGTCTGCACTTGTCCGTGTGGCAAATCACCCATAAAGTCGAGTTTGGTATCGAAGATACCCGGTGTATAGTCCATCGGACCGCCAATCAGGCGGTTGAATGGGAGCAATGTGGTATGGAACGGCTTGCTGCCGCCGAATGCCTCATATTCGGTACCGCGTGCAGATTCGTTGCCAATCAAGTTAGGATAAGTACGGCACAAACCGGTAGGACGTACAGCTTCGTGTGCATTCACGCAAATTTTGTAGTCGGCTGCTTTCTTCACGGCATAGAGGTAGTGGTTGTTCAGCCATTGTCCATAGTGATGTTCGCCGCGGGGAATCATATCACCTACATATCCGCTCTTCACGGCATTGTAGCCATTATCCACCATAAACTGATAAGCCTTGTCCATATGACGTTCGTAGTTGCGCACGGAACCGGATGTTTCGTGGTGCATCATCAGCTTCACGCCCTTGCTCTTGGCATATTCATTCAGCATCTTCACATTGAAGTCGGGATAAGGAGTCACGAAGTCGAACACATAATCCTTGGATTTGCCGAACCAGTCTTCCCAACCTTCATTCCAGCCTTCTACCAATACTTGATCCAAACCATGTTCTGCTGCAAAATCAATGTATTTCTTCACATTCTCGTTGTTGGCGCCATGACGTCCGTTCGGTTTTGTCTTTGAGTAGTCCGTTTCACCCAATTTCACCGAAGGCAAGTCGTCCGTATAAGCCCAAGTGCTTTTACCGGCAATCATCTCCCACCATACACCTACGTACTTCACAGGTTTAATCCAGGAAACATCCTCATATGCGCAAGGTTCATTCAGGTTCAGAGTGATTTTAGAAGCAAGGATGTCACGGGCATCGTCGCTTACGATAACTGTACGCCACGGTGACGTGCAGGGAGCTTGCAGATAACCTTTATCACCTACTGCATCGGGAGTAAGCCAAGATTCAAAAACGAAGTTCTTGTCATCCAGGTTCAAGTGCATGCAAGAGTAATCCACCAAAGCTGCTTCGTGCAAGTTGATGTATAAGCCATCGGCAGTCTTCATCTGCAAGGAAGTCTGCACACCGGTGGGTGAAAATGAGGTTTGTGAAGAGTTAGGCGTAATGGCCCCTTTCATCAGCCCGCGAATTTCAGAAAGTTTGGATTCTGTATAGTCATATTCCTGCGTATCGTAGTCGCCCGGAATCCAGAAAGCAGTATGGTCACCGGTCATGGCAAATTGGGTGCGTTCCTCCTTAATCACAAAGTAATTCAGATTCTTCTGCAAAGGAAATTCATAGCGGAATCCCAGACCGTCGTCGAATAAACGGAAGCGGATAATGATGTTTCTGTCTTGTGCCTTTTGGTTGAGCGTTACAGCCAACTCGTTGTAGTGATTACGGATTTGCTTTACTTCACCCCACACCGGTTCCCAAGTCTCATCGAAAGTGGAGGTCTTTGCATCCGCCATCGTGAAGCCATTCATCAGACCGGGGTCGTTCTTCAGTTCGAGTCCTAATTTGGAAGGATTAATCACCGGCTTTCCTTTGTAAAAAAGTTCGTAAACAGGTTCGCCTTGCGCATTTACCGAAAAATTCAATTGAAGTTGTCCGTTGGGAGAGGTAATCCCCTCTGCCATCGCTACGCCGCTCACCAATAAGACGAGCAGGAAGCAGGCCAATTTTGTACAAAATACTTTCATGTTTCTCATGCTATTGTTAAAAAATAATGTTCGTGATGCAAATATAGACAGGAAAGCAATAAGTTCTGAGCCTTACACATATAAAAGACAAAGGATTTACCGGCAAACGTTTGCATGAGCCCCATCTCCGTAAGCAGAATGGAGGACGAAGTATATCAACCAAACAAAGAATGCGTTTCCGGACAATATTATTTGCCGAAATGTAGAGCGATACTATCGGCCTCTGATTTCATTTAACTCCTGATAACTCCCTCAAATGAAAGAGCCGTAGGTACATGCAATAAAAAAGTGAAATCAAGCTTGCGGATATGTATCCCAAAGTTGGGAACGGGCATCCCAAGGTTGGGGATGTCTATCCCAAGCCTTGGGATAGAACTTGCAGCCTGTATTTGTCATTTCTGCTACGAATACTTCAGGAATTTATTATCTGTGTTTTGCAACTTTATTGCAAGTGTTTGCCAGGCGGGAAACCTATATTCTGTGGCAAGATTGCAACTCTTTGGCAGAAGAAACAAGAAAGAGGGAGCGATTGCCTGAATATCCCCCCCCTCTGACTCCCTTCAACTCCCTTTAATGAAAAAGCCATAGCAGGAACACTTGAAATAAAGGCAGATTCCCAATATCAAACCGGAATTTCACTACCTTTGCAACCCAAACCAAACCCGGATAACCTATGACCAGATTACTGATAGCCATTTTCCTTGGTGGGGGCACCGGTAGCGTACTGCGCTACTGCATGCAGATGATGCTCCATGAACGCATAGTCCCCTACTCTTTCCCGTGGACCACGTTCACTGTCAACATCCTCGGAAGTTTCCTCATCGGGCTATTTTATACCTTATCCACCCGTTTCAACCTTTCTACCGAGGTACGGCTGTTGCTAACTACCGGCCTGTGCGGAGGATTCACCACCTTTTCCACTTTCAGCAATGACGGGCTGATTCTAATAAAACAAGGGTTCTACGGAATATTTGCCTTATATACCTTATTAAGTCTCACATTAGGAGTCCTGGCAGCCTTCGCCGGCGGCACCTTCGGACGCTGTATATAACCCAAACACCCCTATGAAACCCAGCAAGCCTTTTGTCATGCCTCCCGTACGCATCATCCCTCCTACCTTAGAGAGACAAAGTGAAAGTTCCAAATCATTGGAAGAATGGCTGAATACGGAAGAAACTGTCAGAGACCTTCACTTCGGTAAACGGACAGAGGAACACATGGAGTATTCCTACAAAAGCATCACCAACTGTACTTTCAGTCATATCCAATTCAGCGCCTGCAAACTGAAATCCTGCCATTTCACTGACGTACGTTTTGAACATTGCGACCTTTCCAACATCTCATTTGCCGAAAGTTCTCTGTTCAGAGTGGAATTCATATCCTGCAAACTGGTGGGAACCAATCTGCCGGAAACAATATTGAACCATCTGACAATGAAGGACTGCAATGCCAGATACCTCAATCTTTCCATGAGTAAAATCAGTCAAGCCCGCTTCACCTCTTGTGACTTGCGCAACAGCGACGTCAACGACTGCAAACTTGCCTCCATCGCCTTTGAAAACTGTGAGCTGGTAGAATCCGAGTTTTCACACACCCCTCTAAGAGGAATCGACTTGAGCGACTCGCACATAAGAGGTATACGCCTCAACCTGCCCGACATACGGGGAGCCATCGTCAATACCTCCCAAGCCATGGAGTTGACTGCTCTTTTAGGCATTACAATAAAGGATTAAAAACGAAAAACAATTCCCTATTTTCATTTGTTAGTAAGGTAGTTCATAATAAAAAACTGACTAAATATGAAAATAAAAAAGATTATCGGACGTGAAATCCTCGATTCAAGAGGTAACCCAACTGTAGAAGTAGACGTAACCTTGGAATCGGGCTTTATGGGCCGTGCTTCCGTCCCGTCGGGTGCCTCCACCGGAGAGCACGAAGCACTGGAGCTGCGCGATGGCGACAATAAACGCTATGGAGGAAAAGGTGTGCTGAAAGCCATAAACAATATCAACAACATCATTGCTCCCAAGCTAGTCGGCATGTCCGCACTCGAGCAGATGGAAATAGACCATACCATGTTGGCACTGGACGGTACGAAAACAAAATCTAATCTGGGTGCAAATGCCATCCTCGGCGTATCTCTTGCCGTAGCCAAAGCTGCTGCCGCCTACCTCGATATTCCACTCTACCGCTATATCGGTGGTACAAATACCTATGTGATGCCTGTACCGATGATGAACATCATCAATGGCGGTTCGCACAGTGACGCTCCCATTGCCTTCCAGGAATTCATGATACGCCCCGTAGGTGCCCACTCCTTCCGTGAAGGTCTGCGCATGGGTGCCGAAGTATTCCATGCACTGAAGAAAGTCCTGAAAGGCCGTGGTCTCAGCACAGCCGTAGGCGATGAAGGAGGTTTCGCTCCTAACCTGGAAGGCACGGAAGACGCACTGAACGCCATCATTTCCGCCATCAAGGCTGCCGGATATGAACCGGGCAAAGATGTAATGATTGCCATGGACTGCGCTTCTTCCGAGTTCTACCATGACGGCATCTACGATTACACCAAATTCGAAGGTGAAAAAGGCAAGAAACGTACTGCCGACGAACAGATTGACTATCTGGAAGAGTTAATCAACAAGTATCCCATCGACTCCATCGAAGACGGCATGAGCGAGAACGACTGGGACGGCTGGAAGAAACTGACCGACCGTATCGGTAACCGTTGCCAGTTGGTAGGAGACGATTTGTTCGTCACCAATGTGGACTTCCTTGCAATGGGCATCGGAAAAGGCTGTGCCAACTCCATATTGATAAAAGTAAACCAGATAGGTTCGCTGACCGAAACACTGAACGCCATCGAAATGGCACACCGCCACGGATATACCACCGTAACTTCCCATCGTTCCGGCGAAACGGAAGATGCGACTATCGCAGACATAGCCGTAGCTACCAACAGTGGACAAATCAAGACCGGTTCGCTGAGCCGCTCAGACCGCATGGCAAAGTACAACCAACTGCTTCGCATCGAAGAAGAACTGGGAAGCAACGCGGTGTATGGATATAAGAAAGTGACGAGTGACGAGTGATGAGTGATGAGTTATTTGCCGGTGTTTTCCTTTGCTGGGAGGCGGGGCTTATGATGAACAAAGCATTCATAAAATACAAGAAGGGGCGAACCGTCACGGTCCGTCCCTTCTCTTTTTAACCTTAAATCAACAATCAATCTACCACCTTAAAGAAAACTTCTTCTCCACTTTGGCTATCCGGTGCCACCCAAAGAGCAAAGTCTCCGGCTTCCACCGTCTTCACCATATCTATATTCCAGAAAGCAAGTTCACTTATCGGAAGTTCAAACGATACATTTTTCTTCTCACCCGGCTTCAATGTGACGCGGGCAAAGCGTTTCAGCTCCCTCACCGGACGGGTCACCGAAGCAAACTTGTCCTGCACGTAAAGCTGGGCTACCTCGGTACCTTCATACTTTCCGGTATTCTCAAGGTCGAAAGTCACAGTCAGCACATCTTCCTTCTTCAGATTGGCAGACGAGAGTTTCACATTATCATATTTGAACGTCGTATACGACAGACCGTAGCCAAACGGATACAGCGGATCGAAACCTGCATCCATATAGAAAGAAGTACATCCCAACGAAGTCTGCCCCGCTTCCAACGGAATGTCATTCAGCAAAACCTCATTCCGCGTAGCCGGACGTCCGGAACTGTTATGAGCATAATAAACCGGTATCTGTCCTACCATCTTCGGGAAAGTCACCGGAGTCTTGCCACTTGGCACAGCCTTACCCCACAGCAAGTCGGCCAATGCCGGTCCTCCCATGGTTCCGGGATGGAACGAATAAAGTACAGCTGACGAGAGTTCGACTTCCTTTCCTATGGTCAACGGACGCCCTGCCATTACGACAGTAACCACCGGTTTTCCCGTTTTCGCCAAAGCGGCAATCAGTTCGCTTTGCGCACCTTGCAGGTTCAGGTCGGCCAGGCAATGCGCCTCTCCTGAAAGAATAGCCTCTTCGCCTACAAATGCCAAAATAACATCGGCACGTGCGGCGGCAGCAGCGGCTTTGGCAACACCTGCCATATTCTTGTCACGGCTATAAGTCAGCCCCGACTCGTATATCACCTGCACTTTGTCCCCCACCAGTTCCTTGATGGCCTTCAACGGTGTCACAGTTTTCGTCTTGTCACCATCAAATATCCAGGTACCCAATTGGTCATAAGGTGCATTTGCCATCGGACCTACCACAGCAACTGTCTTTACCGAAGATTGCAAAGGCAATGTCTCCTTTTCGTTCTTCAACAAGATGGCCGATTCCACAGCAGCTTGCTTGGCAGCCTCCAGATGAGAAGGAGCATAAAGTTCCTCTATCCGTTTCTCATCCACATAAGGATTATCAAACAGTCCCAACCGGAATTTGATACGCAGAATATTCCGCACGGCATCGTCTATGGCAGACTTCTTGACCTTACCTTCTTTTATCAATCCCGGCAATTCCTTGACAAACGTATAGCTGACCATCTCCATATCCACACCAGCATTTACCGCCTTCATTGCTGCCTCTTTAGAATCGGCAGCAAAGCCATGTGCCATCATTTCGGCTACTGAAGCCCAGTCTGAAACTACTATTCCATCAAATCCCCATTCACCACGAAGCACATCTTTCAAAATAAAAGTGTTTCCGGTAGACGGCGCTCCGTCATTGTCATTGAACGAAGTCATGAAAGTAGCCGCCCCAGCCTTGGCAGCAGCCTCGAATGGAGGAAGATAGACATTACGCAAGCGACGCTCCGGAATAAAAGTAGAGTTATAGTCACGTCCCCCTTCCGCAGCTCCATATCCTACAAAATGTTTGGGACATGCCGCAATAGAGGTAGGATGATTCAAAGAATCCCCCTGAAAGCCTTTTACCATGGCAGCCCCCATCACCGAAGTGAGGTATGTATCTTCTCCACATCCCTCGGCCATACGCCCCCAACGGGGATCGCGAGCCACATCTATCATCGGTGCAAATGTCCAGCGGATACCCACGGCAGAAGCCTCCACAGCCGCTACCCGTGCACCATCCTTAGCCACCTGCGGGTTGAAAGATGCCGCTTGTCCCAAGGGAATAGGGAATATAGTCTTGAAACCATGGATCACATCGCGTGCCATCAGTAAAGGGATGCCCAAACGGGATTCCTCCATTGCCACACGCTGCAAGGCATTGACGCGCACCGGGTCCACCTCATTCAGGATAGACCCGACTTCACCTTTCTTTATCAATCCGCTCATATCCTCTATGTTGCCATAAGAAGAAATCTGGTTCATCTGCCCAATCTTTTCTTCCAATGTCATACGGGACAACAGCGTTTCTATTTTCTGCTCGATGACTGCATCATTTTCTGTATCCTGCACTTGAGTACAAGATATAAAAGGAAGCAGCAACAAACAAGCAGAGAGCATTTTCATTGTTTTCATCTTTAATCTATTATTTGAAATGGAACATTTGCTGTGGAGACAAAGCCCGTATTATCAAGTACATATACGTACAAACGATATTCTCCGGGAACTTTAATTGCAGTCTCATACACATTTTTATCTGACATAGCCACCTCACCGACTCTTTCCGGACGCGGTTCATAAGAACCTCCAAAGCCCAGCACTGTAGCTTCTTTAAGCACTTCCCAAACATAAGTCAGAGAATCATTTTCCTTGTCTATGGCCACAACCTCCGCTTTAAATAAAGCACCTGCTTTGATACGGATATTATCAATAGCACTTTTACCATTGATAGTCATGCCTTGAACTATCGGAGCCGTTTCATCCAATTCCTTGCCGGTCCACACTCTTTGCATGGCCTCCACCATAGGAGTTTTCTCTCCTTTCAATGGCAGTGAATCCACCTTATCTTCCACAAACATACTGAACCAAGTAGGCGTACGTTCTTCTTTTTGTCCCCACAAGAATACAAAAGAGCCCAAGCAACGGGGATTGGCAGAAATATATTGCGTATAACGCTCTTCGTATACCTGCCGTTTTTCTTCACTGGTCTGCTCTATGGGTGCCTTCCACTCGGTTGACGCTGTTTCCCACCAACCGGTCGGTCCCCACTCGGTAATCATAAATGCACCCTTGTAGTCCGACCGGTCAACAACAGCCTGCACCTCTCCCATCGGACCATATACATTGATGCCCACATAATCGAGAGACGGAGCATACTTTGCCACAGAGTCCAATGCCGACGGATTGTAGGAAATCACTGTCGAAACCAGATGACGCTTGTCTATCGACTTAATCAGCTGTGCCAGTTCTTCCACAAAATTCCATGCGGCAGCTATATTGGCATTTCCCAACTCAATTTCATTGCCAATCCCCCAAGCCAGCAAACTCGTATCATTCTTGAACGTTTCTGCCAACAAGCGGACTTCTTCGCGCATCTTATTCTTATATTCATCATCGTAATAGCGTATGGAGTCTTTGGTCATACCTATTCCCTGCATTACGTACATGTTGTGCTCCGAAGCCAATGCCAGATTTTTCTTTATCTCCTCCACATTACCTCCCCAGGTTCTGAAGGCATTGGCACCACTCTGGGCGGCAATGTCCAACCGATATGTGCCGCCTACGCCTTTAATATAAGTTTCTCTTCCGTCAATGGAAAGTTTATAACCGTCTGTCGCCTTCTCTATCACAATACCATCTAGAGCAGAAGGAGAACAAGCAGACAGCAAAACCAAACAGATAAAAATAAATATTTTTTCTTTTCTCATTATCAATTGTCCTAAAGCATAAGTATCTATATTATAGATAAAACTAACATTTAGTCTGCACATTCAAATTCCATTTAAATAAAACAGCTCTACTTTTTCTGAAACACGCGTACATAGTCCACCTTCATCGTCACTGGAAGAGCAGACTCGTCCACACCGTTCATTCCACCCCAATCACCGCCCCAAGCCAGATTCAGAATGGGATAGAAAGCATAATGGAAAGGCCATTGATTATGCCCAGCTCCCAATTGTTGCTTGGTAACAGCCAACTGTACCTTACCATCCACGTATGTAGTGATGGCATCTTCCGTCCACTCTAAAGCATAGAGATGAAATTCTCCCTCTGCCTGTTCTATAGTCATGGCATGCGTTTTCTGCGTACCTTTAGTATGATTATAGTCTTGCGTATGGATAGACGAAGAGACTTCGTTGGGTACGACTCCCACTTCCTCCATAATGTCTATTTCACCACACATGGGCCATGGGTTAGTATTCCAGTCATTACCAACCGGCATCATCCAAAAAGCCGGCCAAGTCCCCTTGCCTTCAGGCAACATGATGCGTGCTTCAAAGTAACCGTATTTCCAACCAGTATTCACTTTAGCATACACACGACCAGAGTAAATTTTACCGTCGGAGCCTTTGAAACAATTAATGTTCAACTTACCGTCCACAAGTTCTGTCACACGCTTTCCGTCAGCAGAACCATTGACGTAATTTTGAAGCTCATTATTTACCCACCCTGATCCTTGAACCTCGTGTGTCCAGTCTTTGCCGAGAGATGTGCCCTCATTAAATTCATCATGCCAAACCAACCGATATCCCTCAGGGGTATTGATATCCCGATCTTCAGCCGATTCTTGAACAACTGTTACAGTTATTTTCTCTGTACCAGCCACTACTTCAACTGTACCCGTACGGGAAATCTTTGCATCATTAGCTAAAGTGGTCACAACAATCTCTCCGCTGTTTTTTTCTGCGCTAATCCAACTATCATTGGATTTCACATTCCATTCACCAGAAGCAATAACAGATAAGATAAAAGATTCTCCTATAGAATTAGAATACAACTCAGTCTGTGACACTGATAAAGGAGCCGCCTGCGTAATAGGAACAGATACACGAGTAGCACCGGATTTAACCACCACCGTACCAGTACGAGAAGTAGTACCCGTATGAGCACTGACCATAACCGTCGCTGTGCCTTGGCCAGAAGAAGAACCTATTACATTTACTTTGACCCATGAACTGCAATCATCAGAGGCAAAAGCCGTCCACTCTTTACCGGAACAAACCACATTCACCACATATTGGCTAGCTTGTGCAACAGCCTCTATCTTTTCAGGAGAACATTTAATAGTAACATCCTCGGATTGCGGTTCCTTGTCATCGCTACTGCCACAAGCAATCAACGAAAACAAAAGAATAGATAATAGACAATAGTATTTCATATATATTTTTTACAACATAAGTAGAGAAAAAGGGAAAGGATGAAACTCCAGCAATTGCCAAGATAACACACATCCTTCCCCCCTTTTATAATTCACTGCTTTTAGCAGACCGATATTCTATCCAATACCAGTCATCAATCTCTATGAGTCTGGAAAATAATATCCTTAATAGTCACCTTTGTGTTCGCAGGGTTTCCACCAAAGTCAAAGACTAAGGATATAGCATGCATCTCTTTAGGAGCCTTTTTACTTGCAACCCAGAACTTATTATCTTCATTGCCCAACAAATCCGTCTGTTCTGCAAAGAAGAAATTGTCGTCATGTTTGATATCCGGTTCATCTGTCTGAACCAACTTCACAGTTACCCCCTTCAAATCAACAGTGGGATTCAAAGTAACACAGAAATCATAAGTAGTTTCTGTATCAGCCGACAAATCCGTACTGAACGAGAACTGATTCTGCCATTGTGCCTCGGTAGCATCAGGGAAAGTAAGTGTATAGGCATTTCCATCTACTACTAAATCAGGATCAGGTCGAACACTCCAATCCGGGTTTGCATAGAAGAAAGTATTGGTAAAGGTTGCCCCGTTCCAAAGATTGTCTTCACTATCCACCTTCACCCAAGAAGGTTCAGGCTCTTGTACTTCGGGAATTTCCGTACCGTCATCATTAGCATGGTCTTTCAGAACGAAACTCTCTATCGTAATCTCTGTATTTGCCGCATTGCCGCCAAAATCGAGTGCAAACTTCAAATCGGTAATATCCACACCAGGAACATTGCTGAACCATATACACTTAGGCTCATTAGCATCCAAAGCCACACGCTGCATATTGATAAACGTATTGTCATCACCTTTCTGCTGTACTTTCACCGTCACACCCGGATGAGCGGTGGTAGAAGTGATTATCACTGAGAAATCATAGGTTTTATCCACCGGCAAAGCAATGGCCTTATCCAATTCCACATGCATCTGAGCCTGCCACTGATCGGTAGTAGCTTCCGGCAAGGCAACTACAAATGCACCATTCTGATAAGTATATTTCGGGTCGGCAATCTGAGCCCATCCCGGAGCATACCAGAAAGAAGCCACATTGAAAGTCACTCCCTTAAACATGTTGAAATCACTATCTTCCACAAAACCACCAAAACCGTTCATTTTGGTCTTCTCTATGGTAAAAGTTTTAGTAATCACACCGTCACTCATTCCATTGGCATTTTTCACCTTACACTCCACCGTATAATCGCCTTTCTTGCGATAATACTTAGAAAAAGAATAAGAAGCACTATAACTTTCTCCGTCTATAATCCATATAGGAGAAACACCGGTAGCACTTTTAAATTCAAAATTAGCATAATTAGTGGTCTGGTCTACCGTAACTACAAAGTTATCGGCAAAATCACTCACTTGCGGTATATTTCCGTCAGCTCCCTCAAACTCTTCAGGCGAACATGCGGTCATCACGAGACCTGCAAACAATGTTCCTGCTATGTATCTAAATATATTTTTCATATAGGTTATTCATTTTATTGATAAACTTATTTATAATCGTTCTGAACCAATGCCGGGTCGGAATCCAACTCGCCTTGTGCGATAGGAATAAACTTCTTCTTGGCAGTCCAAGAGTTGGTGCGGTATCCGTATTCATCGGGCACAAGTGCCGTAGTTGCCTTATTCTTGGCTGATGCACCACTGATACCTTCGGCACGTACAAGATCGAAATAACGCTTACCCTCACCTACAAACTCAAGGTGACGTTCAGTGAGCACATCGTCCACCGTAACGGAAGAAAGTTCACTGAGTCCGGCACGAGTACGCACTTCGTTCAACCATGTTTTAGCCTCACCGGTAGCACTTCCACCAGTACGGAGGGACAATTCGGCAGCATTAAGCAATGTCTCGGCATAGCGATAATAACGGAAGTTATTGTTATAGTTCAAGTTCTGGTCAAACGGCGCACTCTTGAAATTACGGTCATACGGGCGATACTTGTGAAGCCAGATATGAGTATCCTGATAGCGGACCGTATATTCCGTTCCACGCACATCCCAGCAAGTAGCATCGCGGCGCTTGTCTGCATCACTGAACATCTCGTATGTTTCGAGACGCATAGGCAGGAATCCCCAGCCTTCACCCGTCCATTCGGCATCTGCCGTAAATGTATTGGGCGAAATCAAAGTAGGTAGTACAGTACCTCCCACGGCCAACGGGCTTCCCCATCCGCGTTCACTATTAGACTGCTCGTAGTTGATTTCCCAAATGGATTCACTAGTCCATTCGCCACTTGTCTCCCAAATAGCTGCATAATCAGGGTTCAACTTGAAACCGGAATCTGCTATGATTTCCTTCATATATCCCAAAGCCTTTGCAAAACGGCTCTCATCATTCTGATACATCACCATTTCAGCATACATCATATATGCCATGGCAGCCGTTACGCGTCCCAACTGTCCTTCATCATTCATACCTTTCTCATTCTTATAATACTTCAACGGTAGCACCTTGGAATCGATGACAGCTTCCAATTCTACAACCAGATTGTTGTAAACCTCGTCCGCTTTCAGCTGAGGAGCAGTATAAGGAGGTTCGTTAAGGTTCTCTAAATAGAAAGGTACATTGCCGAAATAGTGCCACAACATATTATAGTAGAACACACGCAAACAGCGAGCCTGCATTTCATAACTCTTACGGTTTTCTTCAGTAACGTCCGTAGCCCAATCCAAGTATTTCAACAAATCGTTGCAACGTTTTACACCCGAATAGTCAACCGTCCAAAGTGAACTGAGCGTATTGTTTTCATTGCCCTCGTAGTTGAAAAGCATGTGCCAGTTCTGCATGTCGGTTTTGGTAGCACCACCTACCCAGAAATTATCACCCATAATCTCGGCATCAATATTCAAGGCATTGTATTGTCCCAATCCCCAGTCTGCCCAGTGGATAGGGTCGTATGCCGCAATCAGCGCCTCTTGAATGCGCTCATCGGTAGTATAATATTCTTCCAACGGTTCACCCGTAGGATTCTCCACTTCAAGAAAACTGTCACTGCAACCGGTAGCCAACACTGTAGCGGCAGCAAGTAAGCCTATTACTAATATTTTATTTGTTTTCATATAGTTCTTATATTTTTAGATTAGAAAGAAACATTTACACCTACTGTATATGTACGAGCTTGCGGATAAATACCACGGTCAACACCAAGAGAAGTTGCACCTGAAGAAATTTCAGGATCAAATCCCCAATATTTGGTCCAAGTAACAAGATTTTCAGCTTGCACATACACGCGCAGACGTTCTATGGTGAGCTTGCGAGTCAAAGTTTTGGGCAATGTATAGCCCAGTGTGATGTTCTTCAAACGAAGATAAGAGCCATCGCACACATAGAGGTCGGACACCAGCCAGTTGGTAGCATTGCCCGTAGCCAGACGGGGATATTTGTTTGAAGTGCCTTCGCCAGTCCAGCGGTTCAACATCCAGGAAGGATAGTTGCCGGAAGCTACATCCGAGCGCCAAGTGGCATCGAACACATCGGCTCCTGCCACGCCTTGAAAGAAGATATTGAAATCAAATCCTTTCCAATCGGCATTCAAGTTCAAGCCGTAAGTCCAATCGGGAGTACCATTACCAATGTCGGTACGGTCATCAGCCGAAATCTGTCCATCCTGGTTCACGTCCACAAAACGCGTGTCACCCGGAACGGCATCCGGCATAATCATGCCACCGTCCTTATTCACATAAGCACGAACCTCATCCATATTTTGGAACACGCCATCCGTCTTGTATCCAAAGAAATACGGGAAAGGCTTTCCATTCGAGCCACGGGTTCCACCACCGGAAAGTCCTTGAATACCATCAAAATCCATATAGCCAGTATCGTTACCCAAGTTCTTCAATTCGTTCTTCAGATAAGTGGCATTGCCCTTCACGGCAAAATGAGCGTCGCCCACATTCCATTTATAACCCAATTCAAACTCAAAGCCGCTGTTCTCCATATCGCCTACATTTCCGTAAGGCTTGCTCTCACCTACATAGCTGGGGATAGGCATTTCCATAATCATACCATTGGTTTTCTTGATGTAATAATCAGCACTGAAAGTCAATGCATTATTGAAAAATCCCAAGTCAACACCCAAGTCCGTCTGTTCACTTTCTTCCCATTTCAAATTAGGATTTGCCAAGCGTTCTGCCTTAGAACCAATCCACTTGATGGCATCTTTGCCCAAAAGCACATTGTTACCCATGGCAGTAAGGGACGTATAGCCAAATTCAATAATGTTATCGTTACCATTCTTACCCCAGCTTCCACGAATCTTGAAGTTGGAAAGCCAATCGCGGGTATTCTCCATGAATGCTTCATTCATCACATTCCAACCCACTGAAACGGAGGGGAAAGTACCATACTTGTTGTTAGACCCGAAGCGGCTTGAACCATCGCGACGTACCGTAGCCTGGAACATATAACGCTCATCGTAGTTGTAGTTTAAACGGAGAAACATGGACGACATGCGATGCTCTACTCGGGGAGCACCAGAAACACCATGCTGTACAGTAACACCGGTGATAATCTTATTGCCATCTGCATCCAATATAGGATTGCCACTACCATCAGTCTTATATATATACTCTACGTTACCTGTAGCATAATCAATAGACGGTTTACCGGGATTGACCAAATTCCAACGGCTTCCTTTCAGATAGTCACCTTTGTACTTCAAGGCAGACTGTCCCAAAACGATACCAAACGAATGTTTACCGATAGTCTTGTCGTATGTCAAGGTATTCTCCAACTGCCACGTTACATTCTGTTCCTTGTTGTTTTCTACACTGGTATGCAAAGCATTGTTATTGCCCGAAAGATAGAAACGGGAAGTAGTGGCTTTGTCATATCCCCAAAAGCCCATATCGGCACTATAACTGAAATGATACTTCAATTTGTCCCATAACTGCAAGTCTACAGAAAATTTAGGCACAAACTTATGCGACCAGTTCTTTTGAGGAGATAAGGTCATCATTGCCAATGGATTGTTCATTTCTTGATAAGCACCTTTATAACCGGGCACAGTATAAGGATTGCCATTTTCATCACGCGGCAAGTCATAAGCACCATAAAAATCTATCATCTCCTTGGCGGCATCCCCAGTCAGTGTGGGAGTGAGGATAGGTGACAAATAGAGTGCCGAACCCAAAGCCGAACCGAATTCTGAGTTGGTAGCAATACCAGTGGAATGGGTACGCATATAAGCAATGTTGACACCTACATCCAAACGGTTCAGAAAATTACGTTCTTTGGAAGCGTCTATCACGTTGTACTGGTTGTTTGAACGAATAGTCAGACGATCGTAATTGGAATGTCCATAGTTACCGCCCACAATACCGTCTTGGCTGAAATAGCCTAAAGAAAGATAATAGTTCACCTTATCGGATGCACCGCTGATAGTCACATCGTGATTCACCACCGGAGCATTATCATTGAACAACAACTCCTGCCAATCCGTACCAAAACCCTTGATGGCGTTTCCATTGGCATCAATCAAGTTATAAGGGTCAGCATAAACCGGCTTCTCACCACCGTTCACACGCATTTCGTTCTGCAACACGGCATAGTCTGTGGCACTGGTTACATCACGATGTTTCCACGCGCTCTGCCAGCCGTAAGAAAAGTTGTAGTTGATTTGCGCTTTGCCCATCTTGCCTTTTTTGGTAGTCACCAGAATAACACCATTTGCAGCACGTGCACCATAGATGGCACCGGAAGCGGCATCCTTCAACACTTCGATAGATTCAATATCATTAGGATTCACAAAATCAAGACCACCACCAATAGGCATACCGTCTACAATATAGAGCGGATCACTATTGTTGATAGTACCGATACCACGAATACGTACACGAGGAGAATCACCCGGCTGACCGGAAGCTGAAGTTACATCCACACCTGCAGCCAAACCTTTCAATGCATTATCCATACGCACCGGAGATTTGTTTTCCAAATCCTCACTACTAACTTTGGCAATAGATGCTGTTACCACACTTTTTTTCTGAACACCATACCCCACCACTACTACTTCGTCCAGCGTTTCTGAATCTTCCTGAAGAACTATTTTCAAGGAAGTCTTTCCATTTACTGCCACTTCTTGTGACCTAAAGCCAATATAAGTAATAGAAAGCGTTGCGTCGGCAGGAACCGACAATGTGAAATTACCATCCAAATCAGTAATTCCACCGTTGGTAGTTCCTTTAACTACCACATTTACTCCAGGCAACGGTTCATTATCCGAACCGCTCACCACTGTACCTTTTACCTGTATATTTTGGGCATATACAGAAGCCAAGGTAAAGCTTAACAGAAATAAAACTGATAATAACTTTTTCATAAGTTTTCATTAGTGTCCAATAAAAATGGACGAGTTAAAAAATTAATCAAATAGTCCTTCAAAAAGGGGATAATCGAGTTCTTTGATATCGTTGAAATCAGTCTTATCGAACAGGTCACGTAAGTTCGTTTTGT
>NZ_JABXJH010000063.1:0-21594 GCF_013373675.1 Bacteroides sp. L10-4 | reverse complement strand
GCTACACTCCCCATTGGGTTTCCCCGCCGGATAAGTCGGTTGGTAGTAGGTTATTATCTCGAAGAACACGAACCTAATCTCTTGCTAAAGAGATATTTATTATGCAGCCTTATGGGCGCACTAGCGGAAGATAAGCTCCCCTTCGCGTCCGGCATCGGTCGCCACGATGATCTGTTCGCTTTCCTTGAATAGCCGGGTGACGGTCTTGATCTGCGACACCACGCCGCTGTCGGGCTTGTAGCCCTTGTCCGTCTTTACCTGACGGGGGACGAGCGTGAAGGTGTCGGGGATGACGGGCAGGTTGTCGCGGACGAAGCCGCGTATGCCGTAGCCGTCGGGCATGGCAAGCTGGACGAGGTGTCCGAACGCCCATGTCACGGCGTAGCCGCCTCCCTCGAAATATCCTTCCTCTCTCTTTGTCGCGCCCACGATGCGGGCGATCTCACGTGCCACAGACGGCTTTTCAGCAATGATTGTCTTCATGTTTTTTTCTGTTTTGAAATTTTCAAATGTTTACTTCGGATTCAGTGGCGGACACGGGGTTACATCCTCATGCCCTTGTTTCTCTTTTTGCCGTTCTCCTGCTGCTGTTGCTGCGCGGTGTCCTTCGGGGCGGTCTGTCCTTTCTGCAACGGCTCTTTCAGGTTCTTGGTCGCTTCGTTGGTCTTGCCCTCGCTGTTCACAGCCACCTGCGTGCGGCTCTCGTTGGATGGGGCGACTTTCTGCGCGTTGTCGGGGTCGGTGTCGTAGCGGTACGGGCGTCCTTTCTCCGGATTGAACCTGATGTACATCGTGGCGTGGAAGCCCTGCTTGTCGGTCACGTTCTCCAGTTTCACGGCTTTGCCCGCCACGTAGTCGGCTTTCTGCTGCTCGGTGAACTCCACGCCGCTCCATTTGCTGATGGGGCGGATACTGCCGTCGGCGTTCGTCCACGAGTTGCGGCGTTGCCGGTTCTGTATGGCTGCGGCGTTCTCCGCGTCCTGTGCCTGTCCCTGTGCGGGGTTGTTCTTGGCTTCCTGTGACTGTGCGGCACGGGGCGACCTGCCGGTCCCCGGCACGAACTCCACGCCTCGCTGCTCCACGTTCACCTGAAGGGTGGTGACGAACTTCCTGCCGTCCTTGCGCTCGATAAGTTTGTCGCGCACGGGCAGCCCGGCGCGGAGCATGTCCTGCTCCTGCTTGGTGATTTCCGTCTTGCCGATGCGCTCCGGTATGCGCACCTTGTTTGCCGGGATGTCGGTAATCTCGTTCGTCTTGCGGTCTATGCTGATGAACGAGGGGATGATCTCGCCCGTTTCCCTGTCCACGATGTCCACGACCCTGCCGAGGTTGCCCGTTTCGCGCAGGTTCTTACGGTCTTCATCGGAAAACTTGTGTTCCTTGTACTCGTCGAGCTTCTGCTCCTTGCGTATGAAGTGCGGCACAAGGCTGACATTACCCTCGCTGTCTTTCTTGAAGGAGAGGCGCGCGTCCAGCTCGAAAGCCTCGCCGCCGAAATTGGGCGACACCCTCACCAAATCGGATTTGCCGTAGTTGAGCATCTTGGTCAGGTCGCCCGACTTCTCAAGGTCATCGCGTCTTACACCCCATTTATCTTCCAGCTCCTGCCAGTTGATCTTGCTCTCGTCGATGGGCTGGTAGCCCCGGTTGCCCTGCGTCTGCTGCGGGCTTTCCTGATTCTGTTCATTTTTCTGTTCCATTTCTTCCTGTTTTTTAGGTTCTTCCTGTTTCTGTTCCGTTTGTTCCGGCTTTTCAGCCGCCTGTTCCTCCTGCACTTTCTTCTCGTAGCCGGAGGTGTCCACCTTGTGGGGCGCAAGCATCTCCTTGTTGCCGTCGGGGTCTTTCAGCAAGTCCTTGATAACCTCCAGCAGTTTGTCGGCTTGGTCTGCCGCGACATGGTAGAAACCGAAGCGGCTGGGTTCCTTGCACTGCCGGAAGAAGTTCTTGAAGAAGTTGTCCAGCACATCGCCGTGGCGGTCAAATTGTAGGAAACTCCGCGCGTTCTCCGCTTTCGCGGGGATGCGCTTTGGTGTGCCGTCGGCGTTCAGCCCGGCTACCACGCTGATTTCGCCCGTCTTCTCGTCACGGACAATCAGCACGTCCTTTTCGTCTTTTTTCTTTGCCATCTGAAAAATGTTTTAATGGTTATTTTTGAAAGAAATTATGGATACGAGCCTTGTAGAAGGCTATATCTTCCTTTTTGAAGTCCTTGACATGGTTGGAAAGAAACTCCAGCACGTCCTCCTCGCTGTAATAGGTCTTTTTGCCGAGCGTCTTGTACGGCAACGCGCCGGTGCTGCGGTAGCGTTGCAGGGTGCGCTTGCTGATCTGGAGCAGCATGCAGAGGTCCTGGTTGTCGAACATCCTGATACGGTCCATCGGGTCCGGGGCTTTGCCGGACGGCTGCAAGGAAAGCAGCAGTTCGTCCTGACGGTCGAGCCGTTCCGTCAGTTTCCGCATCCAGTCCTCGAAATTGTTTCGGGTAAGCAGTTCCATACGTCACGTCCTCCTTCCTCTGGGTTTGCCGCCGCCCGTGCGCAGCGTGTGGTTGCGTTTCAGTTCCGTCGGTGTCGCCGCGTCCTCCACCACGGTGCAGTCCGCAAGCAGGCGGTCGATTTCAGACTGCCGGTAGCGGCACTTGCCGCGAAGCACCACATAGCCGATGCGCTGTTCGCTGCGCATACGCTGGAGGGTGCGGCAACTCACGTTAAGCAGGTGCGCCGCCTCGCGGGTGGTGAGCAGCCTGTCGGGAGCTTCTTCCTTCCTCCCGCCGGAAACGGCACGCACGTGTGCCGCTATCTCGGCTATCTGTTCCGTCAATGCGGTGAAGGCGGAACTTTCCATTGTTATCACTTTCATATTCAGTCCTTTCTTTTGGTTTATGTGGCAAAATTCGGCAATAAACAAAAGGGGCTTTAACAGCTCACTACGTGTCTCACGTAAGATTTTTATGGGAAATGGCTCCGTAACCCGGACAGACAGCGCAACATACAGCCTTTTAGCGTGAAACGGCACGTGTTCATGGCGGCTTCGTTACCTTTGCGGCAAACTCTGAAATGTTTTGCTTATGGAAATAGTATCTATCGAGAAAAGGACCTTCGAGATGATGGTGGCGTCCTTCAACGCCCTCTCGGAGAAGGTTGCCGCCCTGAGGCGCAAGAGCGACGGAGGGCGGCTGGAAAGGTGGCTCACGGGCGAGGAGGTCTGCGGGCAGTTGAGGATCAGCCCGCGCACGTTGCAGACCTTGCGCGACAGGCGGCTTATCGGCTACTCGCAGATTAACCGCAGGTTCTATTACAAGCCGGAGGAGGTCAGACGGCTGATTCCGCTTATCGGCACGCTCTATCCCGGCAGAAGATGATTTGATTTTTATTATTCACCCACTGAATCCGAAGTTATGATGAACGAGAACAATGAAGTGTTTACGATGGAGGACGAGCCGCTTGCCACCGTGGTGCAGAATATGCGCAAAGGCTCCAAATGGCTCTCCGCCTTTCTGGAGAGTTACCGCCCGCCGCTGGACGGGGAGCGTTACCTGACGGACAGGGAGGTGGCGGAACTGCTTCGTGTCAGCCGCCGCACCTTGCAGGAGTACCGCAACAACAGGGTGCTGCCCTTTATCCTTTTAGGCGGGAAGGTGCTTTACCCCGAATCAGGGCTGCGTGAACTGTTGGAAGCGAATTACCGCAAGCCGCTATGATGCTTATTTGGCGTTTTGAAAGAAAAAGGTTATTTTTGCATCATGTTTACGCTTAGTCGTAATCACTTGCTTAATCTCATGTGCGCTTGGGTTTCCAATGCCATCGTACTTCCAGCTTGTCTTGGGAGCAGTATCAATCTTTAATACGTTGGGAAAGGAGACATCGAGTATGACAAGAACTATAATGAAGGCGGTAGGGGCTGTAGCGGCAGGCCGAAACAGAAAAGTTCACATGAAAACAGTAAGTGTAACCATATATTGCGATGAAGGCTCCAAGGGTTCGAATCCCGCCCTGCCACAAAAAAAGCTACCATTATGGTAGCTTTCTTTTTTAACAGAGCATCGTTTTTAACAATACCCGGCTTTTCCGTTCTGTATGAACATCACGTATGCCTGCCGCTTCTCCTTCGAGAGTGCCTTGCCCACCAGCCACGTGCGGAACACGTGCGTGCAGTAGGTGTCCAGCCGGAAGGCGACGGGGATGATGATTTCAAGCGAGTAAACATCCCCGTAAAGACCGTTTTCGAGCTGTATGTAGCGGCATACCTCGTAATCGCTCAGCACGTCCGTCTTTAGAACGGCCCTGATGGCGGCGTTCACTGCCGGGACGCCCGTATGGAACAGTCCGGCGATTTCTCCGGCGGTCATCCATATCTCGTTACCGGTTACGCGGACCGCCTTGTCCTCTATGATGATTATGTCACGTTTCATGGCTTTTCTTTTTTAGATGGTGCAACCTGCAAATTCCTCAATCGTGTTCAATCTCGCGGCAAGGTTCTCCATGTCTTGGTTGAGCTTCTCTTTGGTTATTTTCGCGTATATCTGCGTTGTCTTTATGCTCTTGTGCCCTAACATGGAACTCACAGTTTCGATAGGCACTCCGTTGGAGAGGAACACCGTCGTGGCTGCCGTGTGGCGGCTTTGATGGAATATACACGGCAAAGCAAGCGACAGCGAACAGGTAAAAATTAAACGTAAACCGTTAGAAATAAGCGACATTTCAGTATTCTGCCAAGTTGAGAAAATGCAAACCACAACGGAATATTGAGGTTGTTCAGTTACCAAACCGTTAGCCGGGCTGTTACCGAAACGGGAATAGGTAACAGAAAGCGATAAAAAGAAATCCTCACCGTTTTGTTTGCACTCATACACAGTGTTTTGCATATCAAGGAACGCTTATATGGCAAGTAAATTTGCACTTAAAAATATAAGCGTATGAAAGTAGAAAAATTCAAGGTGCTGCTCTACCTCAAAAAGAGCGGACTGGACAAGTCGGGCAAGGCTCCCATCATGGGACGCATCACGGTGAACCGCACGATGGCGCAGTTCGGATGCAAGCTGTCCTGTACCCCCGAACTGTGGAATCCCCGTGAAAGCCGTCTGAACGGCAAGAGCAAGGAGGCGGTGGAAATCAATGCCAAGATTGAAAAGTTGCTGTTGGCGGTGAATAACGCTTTCGATAATCTGATGAGCCGTAAAGTGGATTTTGATGCAACCGATGTGAAAAACCATTTTCAAGGCAGCATGGAAACACAGATGACCCTTATGAAAATGACGGACGTTATCTGTGACGACCTCAAAGCCCGTATCGGCATTGACCGGGCGAAAGGGACTTATCCCGGTTATCACTATATGCGCCTGACACTCGGTGAATTCATCGAACATCAGTACAAGGTCAAGGATTTGGCATTCGGGCAACTGACGGAGCAGTTCATCCACGACTATCAGGCATTCGCTATGGAAAACAAGGGATATGCGATAGATACCGTTCGCCACCATCTTGCCATCTTGAAGAAGATATGCCGTCTGGCATACAAGGAGGGCTATGCAGACAGGAGCCACTTCCAGCATTTCACCCTGCCTAAGCAGTCAGATAAAACCCCACGGGCATTGAGCCGTGAATCGTTTGAAAAAATCCGTGATGTGGAAATACCTGCTTACCGTAAATCCCACATATTGGCAAGGGATATGTTTCTCTTCGGGTGTTACACCGGGGTCTGTTATGCAGATGTTGTCTCAATTACCCGTGAGAACCTATGTACGGATGAGGACGGGGCTTTGTGGTTGAAGTATCGGAGAAAGAAAAACGAACTTCGTGCCAGTGTAAAACTGTTGCCGGAAGCGATTGATCTGATTGAGAAGTATCACAGTGAGGAAAGGGACACCCTGTTTCCTTTACTGCGCTGGTCAAATCTCAGAAGGCACATGAAGGCGTTAGCTGCACTGGCTGGCATCAAGGACGACTTGTGCTATCATCAGGCGAGGCATAGTTTCGCCTCGTTAATCACGCTCGAAGCGGGTGTGCCTATCGAGACCATCAGCCGGATGTTGGGACACTCCGATATTTCCACCACTCAGGTATATGCCCGTGTCAGCCCGAAAAAACTGTTCGAGGATATGGACAAGTTCATAGAAGCAACCCAAGATTTCAAACTCACCCTATAAACCCAACAACAATATGCGAAGCACTTTTTCACTATTGCCCTATATCAACCGCAGCAAAGTCAAGACTGACGGTACGACCGCCGTACTTTGCCGTATAACCATTGACGGCAAGCAGACAGTCATAAGCACAGGTATCTATTGCCGCCCAGAAGACTGGAACGGCAGGAAGAATGAGATAAAGATTATCAGGGAGAACAACCGTTTACGGGAATACCTGCGTCTGACGGAAGAAGCCTACACCGAGATACTGAAATCGCAAGGCGTGGTCAGTGCCGAAATGCTGAAAAACCACATATCCTTGAACAACATTCATCCGACTACCTTATTGCAAATGGGAGAATGGGAACGTGAGCGGTTGAAGAAACATTCCGAAGAGATTGATTCCACTTCTTCCTATCGGGCTTCAATGTACTACCAGAAGTACCTGACGGACTTTATAGCGTCAACCGGGAAAAAGGACATTCCTCTTGAAGAAGTGACGGAGGATTTCGGCAAGTCCTACAAAGCCCATTTGAAGAAATGCAAGAACTTCGGAGTTTCCCAAACAAACCATTGTCTGCGTTGGCTGAACCGATTATTGTACCTTGCAGTCGATAAGGAGATTATCCGTGTGAACCCCTGCGAGGATTTGGAATATGAAACGAAACCTGAGGCAAGACACAGGTACATCAGCCGTGATGAGTTCAAGAAGATACTTTCCACACCGATGTATGACAAGCGGATGGAACTGGCAAGACGGGCTTTCATCTTCTCGACCCTGACCGGACTGGCGTATGCAGACATACAACTGCTGCATCCCCATCATATCGGGACGAATGCGGAGGGCAGACGCTACATCCGCATCAACCGCAAGAAGACAAAAGTGGAGGCGTTCATACCCTTACATCCCATAGCGGAACAGATATTGTCGCTGTATAACACAACTGATGATGAGAAGCCCGTGTTTCCTCTTCCCAACCGTGATGCCCTATGGTTTGAGGTTCACGAGTTGGGAATAACCATAGGAAAAGAGGATAACTTGACCTATCATCAAAGTCGGCACAGCTTCGGCACTTTCCTGATTTCAGCGGACATACCCATTGAGAGCATCGCCAAGATGATGGGACACTCCAATATCAGGACGACACAGGGATATGCACGGATAACAGACGATAAAATCTCCAAGGATATGGACAAACTGATGGAGCGGAGAAAGAAAATATCGGCTGGCGAAAAGAAAGAGAATAGTAAATAACCATTATAAAATAGATGAATTATGAACAGAGGAATAATAACAATCAGTGAAACGGGGGTGGTCACCGTACCAACTGCCCCCGTGTGGATGACCCAGTTTGAGATAGCCGACCTGTTTGGGGTGTTCTCGTGCGACATCCGCAAGGCGATACGGGCAATCTACAAGAACAAGGAATTGAGTGAAACTTATACAATGAAGTATATCAAGCAAACTGACGGCATCAGCTATGATGTGTATAACCTTGAAATGATTATAGCCATTGCATTCAGGATATGCAGTAAAGAAAGTTTTCAGTTCAGACGGTTCGTAATAAATGAAATCTGCGCCTCCAAGAAAGGAAGTCCGACAACATTGTTCTTCTCTTGCGGTAAGGGCAGTAACCTATGGTATAGTTGAGGTTCATCCCGTCAGCCACCTGTTCCCGATGCTCGGATGCAAAGGTAGCGTGTGGCTTTGACGGCATTGGCAAGGTCAGGCGGCAGAGCCGTTTCAGGCAGAATCTTCCTCAAACGGGTTTGAGCGTATTCCGCCCGAAAACCTTGCCACTGCCATCCACACGCTTGAAAGGCATCCGGCAACGGAAACAAGCGACTGGCGGGAAATCAGAAGAAATAGAGGAACGGCTTACAGACGAAGCTAAACATTGATGCTTCATCTGTAAGCCGTTCCTTTTGTCTTTTTGCCGAAGTTCCATTGCTGCCGCAAACATAGGGCAGACGGCAAACTGCGCTCCTTCAAGAAAATCAGGTTGCCTTCAGTCGGTAGGCGGATTGGTAGCCGTCAGCCAGCATCCTTTCGATGTCGGATTCACGGTAGAGGATTTTGCCGCCCAACTGAATGTAGGCTATACGTCCCTCGTTGCGGTAGTCCTGAAGCGTCCGGCGGCTCACTTTCAACCGTGCCGACACTTCCTTGTCTGTGAAGAAACGCTCCCCGTTCAGTGTCGGGCGGTAGTTTGCGGTCAGATGCTCTACGTTGTCCAGCAGACGGTCAAGGCTGCCCAAGAAGTGGATTATCCACTCGTTGTCTTTGTTAATCAGTTCGTTCATATTACTTTGGATTTAGTGGAATTATTGTTATTACTCTATTCGGTTATCAGATTGTTCTGCCTTTGAACTTTGCTTCTTTTCGCCTGTCCTCCACGATGGAAACGATGCGTTGCACGTCTTCGGGACGGTAATAGGTCTTGTGGTTTATCTGCGAATAAGCCAACGTGCCGTTGTCCCGAAGCGTCTGCAAGGTTCGGGGGCTGATGTTGAGCATCCGGCACACGTCCTGATTGTCCATCCACTCGCTCATTTTCTTTTCGCCGTGACGATGGCAGATGGCATCCATACGGCTGACGAAGCGGTCGAACTTGGCGACCAGTTCCTCGAAGGTCTTTCTCTCGATTGATACGATTTCCATATTGTCTTTCTTTTAGTTGTTACTGTTTCTTTTGCCGCAAAGGAATATATAATCCGTTACCTGACAATAGGTTCCCCGAAAGTGGAAGCGTGTTGCGCTGATACGGCAGTCATTGTCCGGGATGCTGACTTCCCTTTGGCGGCTATCATTCCTTCTCCTGCAAAGAAATACATAATCCGGCATCCGGCAATGGTTTCAATCAGGTCTGGCAGCAAGTGGCACAGGGTGGTAGAGGTTGGCATTGGCTGGAGGCAGCGGTTATCTTCTTAATTCTAAAAAATAGAAAGGTGGCAAGGGGAAAAATAAGGACTTAATTCAAATTCGCCTACAATTGAGTCTTTGCCCTTTCGGGCATATACATCCGGCAAAACGGTGAAGTCCTCACCGCTTTATCAACCGCCATAATGCAAAACCACACAAAATTGCCTAAGAGAATCCAAGTGCTTGACTGACTGTATTAAAGCACCTTACTTTGCTCCCGATAATCGGTCAAGGTGTTTACCAAGACCACAGTTAATAACTTAATCAATTTGTTTTTTACAATGAAGAGAGAACCAAACATTACAGAGCAGCAGGCTCGTGAAATCGTGGAAAAGATGGGACGCAGGGAATCCTACACTCCCAAGTCGATGAATGACATCTACAGACGTATCGGTCTGGAGCCGGATGAGCTGGAACTGCCCGGCAATATCGTTACGGAGGAAACGGAGACCGCTATGGCGGATGAACCGTCAAGTGAGGCGGTCGAGAAAACGGCAATGCTGCAGAAGCGTGTCAGCAGCAAGCAGCGCAGGTTGTCGTTGGAGGAGTACCGCGCCACCTACTTGAAAGTCCCGAAACTTGTCAACCGCAAGCCCGTGTTCGTCAGCGAGACGGTGCGTGACGAACTCGACAGGGTTGTCCGCTTCCTCGGAGGAAAGGGCATGAGCGCATCGGGGCTGATTGAAAACCTCGTCCGCCTGCACCTCGACACCTATCGGAACGACATCGAGCAGTGGCGCAAGCTCTGACGGGATTACAGAAAGTCGGTTGGGCTGGTGAATACACTTCATCGGCTTAACCGATACCCAAGATGAGTGAGTACACCCGGAAACAAATCCGACAGGCGGAGGATTTTTGTGTCCTCAAAGACACAGCAAGGTATATTTTCAGTTACCCGAATAATTCTAAGTAACTGAAAATGCCTTCACCGCCGTGGGCAGAATTATCCTCCGCAGTCGGATAATTTCGGGGTTCTTTAATCAAAGATTAAGCAATAGACAAGCCATAAAATTAAAAGAATTAAGAAGTATGAAAAAGAAGACTAAGTACGGGAGAAATCCCAAGTTGAACCCGAAGACGCACTGCGTGATGGTGCGCTTCGACGATGTGGAATGGAACAGGTTCCTGACGATGTACGAGGAATCGAACGTGTATGCGAAAGCAGTCTTTCTAAAAGCGCACTTCTTCGGACAGAAGTTCAAGGTGCTGAAGGTGGACAAGACGATGCTGGACTACTACACCAAGCTGTCGGATTTCCATGTCCAGTTCCGCTGCATAGGCACGAACTACAATCAGGTCGTTAAAGAGCTGCGCATCCACTTTTCGGAGAAAAAGGCGATGGTGTTGCTCTACAAGCTGGAGAAGTGTACCATCGACCTCGTGAAACTGAGCCGGGAGATTGTGGAGCTTTCGAGGGAGATGGAGGCTAAGTGGCAACAAAGATGGGACGATTCCATGGCATAATGCTCCTTTGATAAGCAGTCCGGCAAGTGAACGAATTCCCACGGGCAATTTCATTGCCGACCATGTCACAATCGTGCGTCCGGGGCTGTATGTCAAGGATGAGAACCGACCGATAGGAATGAAAATGTAAAATTTTAATAGTCCCAAGAAGCCATTTAGAGTGAATTGTAGTCTGAATGGCTTCATTTACATGTTATGTTATAGATAGTTTGAAATAAAATCACTACCTTTGCAAATAGATGTCATACAGACTATTATATGGATAAATTCAATCTCTATATAGATAAAATTGATTTGAACTTTTGGCGCGAACTATGCACCAAAGAGGGTAAGTTACGCTCATACAAAAAAGGTGAATATTTTCTTCATCGTGGAGAAACCACAAAATGTGTATGGGGATTCATTAAACACGGATATTTCAAGTATTCTGTGATAGACTCAGAGGGTAATATTCATATTACCGGATTTTCATTTTGTGATACTCCGATAGGTGATTATTCAAGTCTGGTGATGAATACTCCTGTTGCAGCAGATATTATAGCGGCAAAGGATTCTGAAGTTTATGTATGTAACCGAAACATTGTGGATGAACTATTCGAGAAAGAACCTAAGCTGCATAGTGCTATATCGGACGGATTTTTCATTCAGGCATACGATAGTTTTCTGAATATGTATCGTCTGTCTGCAAAGGAACATTATATCCATTTATTAAGGTGTTGCCCTGATATACTGCAAAACATCACACTTAAAGAATTGGCATCTTATCTGCAAATAACGCCAACATATCTTAGCCGTATTCGCAAGGAGATTACTTTTGGAGAGAAATAGCATCTCCGAAAAAATACCCTTCTGTGCAACTCTCAACTTAGTTTGAGAGTTGTTTCGTTTAATGCCCGTAACTTTGCACTGATTATAACAACCAAAAAAAGTAATATGAACCAACTTAAATTCTGGCATATAGCATTGCTGCTAAGCATATGGTCACTGACAAGTTGCAGTGATGATAATAACGAAAATGAAGCGATTACTCCGTTCTGTCTTGGAGATACTTACTATGAGGTAAGATTAGGACAAGAAACTAACAGCATCTACATAACAAATGGTAGTGGGGATATTAGTTTGGCGATAGAAGATGAAAATATTTTGCAAGCCACTTATAATGGCAAGTTATATGCAGACAAGCCGGGAGGTGTTGTCTCTTTGTTCGGAAAACAGAAAGGAAGTACCATGCTGTCCATTATAGACAATGTGACAGGAGATAAAGAAACTATTGAAGTGAAAGTAACAGATTGCTACCTTGCATACGTTATCAATGACAGCAACTACCCGATATTGCCGGCAGGCACCACACTCTTTTTAGTGAACAATCAAGCTCAGGACTACTATCTGTTCGACCAAGATAACATATATAACAAGCCTATACTAAAAGACAGCGGTTACGAGTTCTTCATCACGCAGAATGCCGACACAGGTGCGGCACCCACTAAATACGCTATTCCCAACTTACGCTTATACAAACACAATCCCGCTGATGCTGGAACTACTGCGTCGAAGTTCTATGATTTCCAAATAGAACTGTATGGCGAAGAAGCCAGTTCTTCGTACGTGCTACAAGTCATTCAAGCCTACTTAGGCGTCGATTGGGAAAGGCTTATAAACAATGCTTTGACCAAATCACCTGCTCCCATAGATATGACTATGATATTGACCGTTCCTGATACAGACTATCGAATAAGAGGAATAATAAGCTTTGTATCCATTCCGAAATACATATTGGATTGATAGATTTCTTGTAATCAACTGAATTCGTATGATGCAGTTACGCAAAATTAAAGTACTTACATTTTTCTTCCTATCGTTCGTTTGCTCCCAAACGACTGTTTATGGGCAAATGATTAGCGGTAAAATAATAGATGCCGAACAACTACCGATAGACGGAGCGACTATTATTCTGCAAGCGATGGATTCGACCTATATAGCCGCATCCATCTCTAATACTGACGGTATATTCGTTTTTAATAGCCAACAGGAAGAATACCGTTTGATAATACAACACATTTTATATGAAACCAAACAAATGGCAGGTAAGGGAAATGATGTCGGAACTATTCAACTTCAACCTAAAGACTATGCTTTGGATGAAATTATTATAAAGGCAGAACGTCCTTTTGTTAAAGTGAAGAATGGACTTTTAGGGTATAATCTTGCTGTCCTTACCCAAAATCAACTTGTAAACAATGCTTATGAAGCATTGACAAAGATACCGGGAGTACAAGAAGAGAGAGGAATACTGACTTTGGCAGGAGCCGGGAAACTGACGATTATTCTAAATGGCAAACCAACAACAATGGATGCCGGACAACTTGAAACGATTTTGCGCAATACTCCGGTTAATCGTGTGGAAAAAGTGGAAGTGATGTACAGTGCGCCTCCTGAATATCATGTACGGGGCGCGGCTATTAATGTTGTTTTAAAGCGTTCAAACGACTACTCTTTTCAGGGTGAGATAAGTGCTGACTATAAAAACCAATACTTCAATGACGGGGGAATGAACGGGAACTTTCGGTTGTCAACTCCTAAAATGGCTTTTGATGTAATGTATGGAGTAAATAACGTAAAAAAAATGGAGTACATAGACCTTGATTCCAAGCATACGCTAAAAGAAGAACTCCATTCTATCACACAAAATGAACAGTTGCGCAGCAAGTATTGGAAGCATGACCTTAGAGCCGCTTTTGAATATAATTTCAACGATAAAAACAATATCAATATTGCCTACACAGGTAGTTATACCCCTGACCAATATAATAACAGCCGGACATCAGGCAATTACCAAACCGGTAATGTTGATAAATATATTGACAATCAAATGCACAATGTCACATTGCAATATCATTCAGGATTCGGTCTTGAAATAGGAGGTGACTATACCTATTATACTTCCAATAATAATCAATGTTTACATACTGATTATCAAAATGGAAATCAGAGTAGTTTCTCTATGGTTGGCGGACAAAAGATAGACCGCTATTCTATTTATGTAGACGGGAAACACTCTTTATCCAAAGGATGGAATTTGGGTTATGGAGTTTCCTATCGATTTGCCAAAGATCTTGATTTCCAAACCTACGATAAAGTGACAGGTGACATTCAAACACAAAATACATATTCCAATCTGAGAGAACAAACTGCCAGTTTTTATGTGTCGTTGAGCAAAAACTATGCAACAGGTACATCTTTATCCGTTTCTGCTACAGGAGAGTATTATACGATTGGCAATTATCATAAATGGGCAGTCTTTCCACAAGCATCATTGACCTATTTTAAAACACCGGAACATCTGTTTCAATTGTCATTATCTACGGATAAAACCTATCCAAGTTATTGGGATATGCAGTCTTCCGTCAGTTATCTTAATGGATATACAGAATTGTGGGGTACACCGAATTTGAAGCCGATGACGAATTATAATCTGAATGGAAGTTATATCTTCATGAAGAAGTATATTTTCAGTCTGTTTTTCACGCATACATCGGATTATTTCACACAAGCCGCCTATCAATCTACCGACAGGCTGGCACTGATCTATAAAAATACAAACTGGAACTATATGCAGCTATGGGGAGCAAATATCATAGTACCCTTTAAAGCAGGAAACTGGCTGGATTCCCGATTCTCCTTAGTCGGAATGCAAATGCACCAACGCTGTGATGATTTTTTCGACATTCCTTTCAATCGGAGGAAATGGGTATTTAGCGGCACATTGGATAACACGTTTAAAGTAAACAAGAATTTATCTTTCGAGTTGATAGGGAATGTACAGACTCCTGTCATACAAGGGACATTTGATATAGAATCTATTTTTAATCTCACTGCCGGATTAAAATGGAATTTTGCAAATGACAAATTGAGTTTATCAGCCCGTTGCAATGACATATTTGATACAGGAATGCCTGCAACAAAAGTCCGCTTTAAGGGGCAACACTTGGATATGAACAGCGGATTTTATTCACGTTCATTTACTTTGCATTTCAGTTATTGTTTTGGCGGATATAAGAAAAAGGAGATAAAAGGAATAGATACATCAAGATTCAGATACTAATTCAAAAATGATATGAGGACATTGTTGCTAACTCTGAGTGTTTTATGCTTATACTCATGCTCATATAAAACTTCTCTGATTACCTATCGAAATGGATATGTATTTAACACCCAGGGTAAAATGATTGGAAACTATTCCAATGGCTATATTTTCACCGAAAATAAAATACTCATAGGATATTACTTCAATGGATATATTTGTGATGATAATCACAATATTATAGGAAACTATGCAAATGGATTTGCAAAAATTGGAAAAACAAAATAATTAATTTTTTTCTGTCAATATCATAGATGTAAACATACAGTGAAACATCTTCAGAAAGCGGTCGCTTTCGGCTATACACTTATTGCATTGTTAATCGGATGTATTGCCTACACTTGGCATCATGAATGGCAGGAAGTGGAAGCATTGGAGGTTGGCAATCGACGTATAAATGAATTCAGGAAGGATGTAAACCGTATTCATATCCGACTGATAGAGTTCTCTTTGTTGGGAGAAACTATATTGGATTGGGACGAAACAGATTTGGAGAATTACCATGCCCAACGTATTGCATTGGACAGTATATTATGCAGTTTCAATGTAACTCACAAAATTGAGCGTGTTGACAGCGTGCGCAGTCTTTTGGAGTATAAGGAACGGCAGATATTCCAGATTGTCCGGTTAATGGATGAGCAACAATCCATCAACAGGAAGATAGCCAGCCAAGAACCGGTGATTGTGCAGAAGATTGTGCAGGAACAGCCCAAGAAACCGAAGCGCAAAGGATTCTTGGGCATATTCGGTAAAAAAGAGAAAACGAAGCCATTGACAACAACGACTACGCTTCGTTCTCCCGATAGAAACATGGTCAGCGAACAGAAAGCACAAAGCCGTCGGTTGTCGGAACAAGCCGACAGTCTTGCGGCTCGTAATGCCGAACTTAACAGACAACTGCGAGGATTGATTTGCCAAATCGAAAAGAAGGTACAATCTGATTTACAAAGCAGGGAAGCCGAGATAACCGCCATGCGTGAAAAATCATTTATGCAGATAGGCGGCTTGATGGGATTTGTCCTTTTGCTGTTGGTCATTTCTTATATCATCATACACCATGATGCAAAGAGCATCAAACGATACAAACGCCAGACAACGGATTTGATAGGGCAATTGGAACAGTCCGTGCAACAAAATGAGGTACTCATAACCTCCCGAAAGAAAGCGGTATATACTATTACCCACGAGTTGCGTACACCGCTGACGGCAATAACAGGCTATGCCGAACTGTTGCAAAAAGAGTGCAGCAATGGGAACAATGTGCATTTCCTTCAAAGCATACAACAATCCTCCGACCGTATGCGGGCTATGCTCAACACTCTGCTGGACTTCTTCCGCTTGGATAACGGCAAGGAACAGCCCAAAATGCAACCTTGCAGAATTTCAGCAATCACGCACATCCTTGAAACGGAGTTCATGTCCGTTGCCATGAACAAGGGACTGTCCTTGACCATGAAGAACGGGAATGATGCTGTTGTATTGACCGACAAAGAGCGAATAGTTCAAATCGGTAACAACCTGCTGTCAAACGCCATCAAGTTCACAGAGAAAGGTGGTGTGTCACTGACTTCCGACTATACCAACGGAGTGTTGACACTGACCGTCGAGGACACCGGTACGGGCATGACCGAAGAGGAACAGCACCATGTGTTCGACGCATTTGAACGCCTCTCAAATGCCGCCGCAAAGGACGGTTTCGGACTTGGACTTGCCATCGTTCATAATATCGTGACGATGCTTCATGGAAAAATCAGACTGAACAGTGAAAAAGGGAAAGGAAGCCGTTTCATGGTGGAAATACCGATGCAAAAAGCTGATGATGTGCCGGAGCAAGTAATACAGACGTATATTCACAGAAAAGACAGAAACCTCAATGTCATCGCCATCGACAATGACGAGGTGTTGCTCCTGATGCAGAAAGAGATGTACGCCCAAGAGGGAATACACTGCGATACTTGCACCGATGCGGCGGAACTGATGGAGATGCTACGCCGGAAAGAATATAATCTGCTGCTGACAGATTTGAATATGCCCGGTATAAACGGTTTCGAGTTGCTGGAACTTCTGCGTTCGTCCAACGTGGGCAATTCACAGATAATCCCCGTGGTCGTGGCAACCGCTTCGGGCAGTTGCGATGCGGAGGAACTTTTGGCAAAAGGCTTTGCCGGATGCCTGTTCAAGCCGTTCTCCATATCGGAGCTGATGGAGGTCTCGGACAAGTGCGGCATAAAAGAAACTCTGGACGGAAAGCCGGACTTATCCACCTTGCTGTCATACGGCAATGAGGCCGTCATGCTGGAGAAACTGATAACGGAAACTGAAAAGGAAATGCGCTTGATGCAGGATGCGGCAACGCGAAACGACCTGCAAGAACTTGATGCCTTGACACACCACTTGCGTAGCTCGTGGGAGGTACTCCGTGCCGACCAACCGCTGAGGGAACTTTACGGATTGCTTCATGGAAAGGCTATACCGGAAGAAAGTGAGTTAAGCCATGCTGTTACCGCAGTATTGAATAAGGGCGCGGAAATAATCCGGCTGGCAAAAGAGGAAAGGAGAAAATACGAAAATGGATAAGACCAGAATAATCGTGGTGGAGGACAACATCGTGTATTGCGAATATGTCTGCAACCTGCTGGCACGGGAGGGCTACCATACCGTGAAAGCTTACCACCTATCGACAGCGAAGAAACATCTGCAACAGGCAACGGATAATGACATAGTAGTTGCCGACCTGCGCCTGCCTGACGGCAACGGTATAGACATGCTGCGTTGGATGCGCAAGGAAGGAAAGATGCAGCCGTTCATCATCATGACCGACTATGCCGAAGTACATACTGCCGTGGAGAGCATGAAACTCGGTTCGATAGACTATATACCTAAAAAACTGATAGAGGACAAACTCATTCCACTTCTCCGTTCCATACAGAAGGAGCGTCAGATGGGACACCGCCGTATGCCCGTGTTCGTCCGTGAAGGTTCCGCCTTTCAGAAAATCATGCATCGCATAAGGTTGGTAGCCGCTACCGATATGAGTGTGATGATATTCGGAGAGAACGGCACGGGCAAGGAGCATATCGCCCATTACCTACACGACAAGAGCAAACGTGCGGGCAAACCCTTCGTGGCGGTTGACTGCGGTTCACTCTCAAAAGAACTTGCGCCGTCGGCATTCTTCGGACACGTCAAGGGAGCGTTTACAGGTGCAGACAGCACCAAGAAAGGGTATTTCCATGAAGCGGAAGGTGGCACGTTGTTTCTGGACGAGGTGGGCAACCTCGCGTTGGAAACCCAACAGATGTTGCTCCGTGCCATACAAGAGAGACGTTATCGCCCGGTCGGTGACAATTCGGACAGAAGTTTCAATGTCCGCATCATCGCCGCCACCAACGAGGATCTGGAGGCGG
Source organism: Bacteroides sp. L10-4 (assembly GCF_013373675.1). NCBI lineage: Bacteria > Pseudomonadati > Bacteroidota > Bacteroidia > Bacteroidales > Bacteroidaceae > Bacteroides > Bacteroides sp. L10-4. The sequence continues at coordinate 3,535 of NZ_JABXJH010000063.1, read as the reverse complement.
CAGTGAGTGAAAAGCGTTTCCGGCAGGATTTACTCTACCGTCTGCACGACTTCGTGATAAGCGTGCCGTCGTTGCGTGACTGTCAGGAAGACATTATGCCGTTGGCAGAGTTCTTCCGTGAGATTGCCAACAAGGAACTGGAGTGTAATGTGGGCGGATTCAGTCCCGAAGCCCGTAAAGCATTGCTGATCCACACATGGCCGGGCAACGTGCGGGAACTTCGGCAGAAAATCATGGGTGCGGTATTGCAGGCGCAAGAAGGTGTTGTAACGAAAGAGCATCTGGAACTTGCCGTGACGAAACCGACCTCACCCGTCAGTTTCGCCCTGCGCAATGATGCAGAGGATAAGGAACGGATAATGCGTGCGTTGAAACAAGCGAACGGCAATCGGAGCCTTGCCGCCGAACTGTTGGGAATAAGCAGGTCGGCACTATACAGTAAACTTGAAGAGTATGGACTTAAATATAAATTCAAGCAACCATAGCCGATTTTATTGAATTTGACTATCTGCAAAGGTTTATTATTCAAAAAATAATATTACCTTTGCATTTAGGAAAAGCGTTCTTTTGAATTACTGCAAAACGAAGTGAAACACAGAATTTCGCTGTTTTCTAAATCGTTACCTGTCAAGCTGCAAAAATTTGCAAGTGCTTGAATTTTAGCAAGAAAGAAAATTTGATATGTCTTCTCTGATGCCACGTGATATGCTTGGTTATGCCGCAACGCTTGGCGACGGCACGGATTCCGTACAGGCAGGTCATGTAGTGCGGCACGGGGAATATCCTCCCGTCCTCGCACAGACCCCGGTATTTGTCGATGATGCGCTTGGCTATGTCAAGCAACCGGATATTGGAAACGACACCTGTTTTCTGGCGGTTGATGTTTATCCACTCGTGTTCGTCGAAATAGGTGCGGATATTCTCTTCCGTCAGGTTGCGCATGTCGGCGAATGACAGGCCCGTGAAGGCGCAGAACAGGTATAAATCACGGTATAGCTCCTGCTTGGCGTTCTTCAGTTTGCCCTCCATCAGCAGCCGGATTTCATCTTTCGTCAGGAAACTGCGCACCGTTTCCTCCTTCTTGATTTCGTACTCCCTGAACGGGTCGCGCGTGAGCCACTCGTTGTTGATGGCGATGAACACCATCGTCCGGAGCGGGCAGACATACAGCCACACGGTGTTGGTGCAGCAGTGTTTGTCAGTGCGCAGGAACATTTCAAAATCGGAAATGAAAGCGGGCGTAAGCTCTTTCAGGGCGATGTCCTTCACGCGGTAGCGGATGGTGAGGAACTCTTGCAGGTGCTTGTAAACGGTCTTGTACTTCAAGAGCGTGCCTTTGGCTTTCATGCCAGCCTCCACCTGTTTCTCGTAGTCCTCGTTGTGCTGCCGGAACACCTGCATCAGCGTGTGGTAGCGGTGTTCCAGTCCGAGAAAGGCGTTCTTGACCTTTTCCGCTGTGACGAAGTTGTCACGCTCCATGATTTCCTGATAATGTTTGTTGATGCGCACACGCATCTTATCGAGCATGCGGTTCGTTTCGAGTGCCGCCGAGCTTCTGCCCGTGACACGTCCCCCTTTGGTGTCCCACAGCTTGGGATCGACGGTCAGTTTGCAACTGAACTGCGTCTGGCTGCCGTCCACCGTTATGCGTCCCATGACGGGCACTGTCCCGTCCTTTTTCACTACCTGACGCTTGATGTAGTAGATTACTGAAAATGTACTCTTCATCGTCCTTATTTTTTTTAGGTTCAAAATTAGTTGGTGAAGAGTCCGGTGTCGGTACGCAAAACGGGGAGGAACGGCGCAATCTTTTTCCGTAACCGGATTTGTTGCGTGAGTTGTCAATAACTCACTAATCCTTAACGTCTTGTTTCGCTGTCCGTGTCCGTTTGTCGCCCTTTCGGGCATGGTTACGGACAAGTAACGTAGCGGCGTCCTGATTTGGCTTCAGCGGTGATTGCGATGGCTTCACGAATAATCGGAAGCACGACTAAAACCCCTGTAACTCAATTCTATCACTATATCTTTCCGCATTTCACTTTTTTGTAGTAACTTTGCTTGCATGAAACTGGAAATATCAGATTGGAACATGATTCCTTACGCCGGAGCATGGAGCCGGCAGACGGAATGGTTTGACGCACTTGTACGTGCCAAGCAGGCAGGAGAGGACTATGTCAATCATATTGTGCTCTGCGAGCATCCCCATGTCTATACATTGGGGCGTAGCGGGAAAGAAAGGAATATGTTGTTGGGAGAAGAACAACTGCGCAGGATAGGGGCTACGCTCTATCATATAGACCGTGGCGGAGACATTACGTATCATGGTCCGGGACAGTTGGTCTGTTATCCTATTCTGAACCTTGAGGACTTTTCTTTGGGGTTGAAGGAATATGTGCATCTGTTGGAAGAGGCGGTAATCCGTGTTTGTGCCTCGTTTGGCATCGTGGCCGGACGCCTGGAGAAGGCAACGGGCGTATGGTTGGAGGGCGATACTCCCCGTGCCCGTAAGATTTGTGCCATCGGCGTGCGCAGCAGCCATTTCGTTACCATGCACGGGTTGGCACTGAATGTGAATACCGATTTACGTTATTTCAGCTATATCAATCCCTGCGGATTCATAGACAAGGGGGTCACTTCTTTGCAGAAAGAGCTGGGACATGAAGTGCCGATGGAAGAGGTGAAGGAGCGTCTTTGTAAGGAGCTGGTAAATCTTTTGTCATGAACTATCTGGCACATATATTCCTTTCCGGTCTGAACAGAAAAGTACAGTTGGGCAATTTTGTAGGGGATGCCGTAAAAGGAAGTTCCTATAAAAATTATCCGCCGGATATGGCCAAGGGGATTCAGCTTCACCGCGCTATTGACGACTATACCGACCATCATCCGGCAGTCTGCGAGGTTGTGCATAGGCTTAAGCCTGAATTCGGACGGTATTCGGGGGTATTGCTGGATATTTATTTCGATTATTTGCTGGCTTCCCGTTTCGAGTCGTTTTCCGGGGTTTCCTTGAGGAAGTATACCCGGACTTTTTATCTTTCCCTTCTCTTGAACTATCGCTATCTTCCGCTACGCTTCAAACGTTTCATCTGGCATTTTATCCTGACCGACCGTTTGCGGAAATACGCCACTCTGAACGGAGTAAGAGAGTCTTTGAACATCATGGTGGAATATCATCATATTGATATATCCGTAGACAAGGCAATCCGTTACCTTGAAGAGCACGATGAGGAACTGTTTGCTGTGTTCCGGCCATTTTTTATTGAATTGCAGAAGTTTTGCACTGAATATCGTCATAATTATGAGTCACAACTCTAAGGACGAAGAAGAAATTCGTATCGTGTCGGCAAGAAATTAATTTCCTGCCGGCACGATATTTGTTTCTTGTATCACACGTTGTTAATTTCCTGCATGACATGTTATTGATATCTTGTGCCCTGCTTAATCAGCTTCCCGTACTCCGCTTCTCCCTCGCCAGTACCGAGATGATGTACCCTCCCTTGCTGTTCACCTTGTTCCAGTTCGTCCCATTGAATAT